>NZ_JBVVPZ010000003.1:205203-280377 GCF_055811415.1 Mesorhizobium sp. WSM4846 | reverse complement strand
GCCCCCCGCTGGCCCCCCCTATATATTCCCGCCATTGGGGGGGGGTCCCGGGGGGCGCCCCGGGCGTTTGGCCCCCGCCCCCCGGGGGCGCCGACTTTGGGGGCCCCCCGTCGATCGGCCTCAACATCGTGTTGCCGCACGAGCAGGCGCCGAATGCCTATGTGACGCCGGAGCTCTGTTTCAACTTCCACTATTTCGCGGTCCGCAAGATGCATTTCGTCATGCGCGCCAAGGCTGTCGCGGTGTTTCCCGGCGGCTTCGGCACGATGGACGAATTCTTCGAAACGCTGACCCTGATCCAGACCGGCCGCATGGAGCGCGTGCCGGTGATCCTGTTCGGCAAGGCTTTCTGGAAACGGGCGATCGATCTCGATTTCCTCGCCGAGCAAGGCACGATCACCCCTGGCGACCAGGACATCATCGATTTCGTCGACACCGCCGACGAAGCCTGGGGGATCATCAGCCGCTTCTATCAGCTTTAGGCCGCGGGCTTCGATCCGGCTTTACGAAGCAACGGCTCAAGCGGTGATGTCGACGATCGCGGTGAGGAATTCGGCAAGATCGTCGGTGACGAAATCCACATCGTCCTCGTGGCCCGGGTCACGTTCCCAGATTTCCGAGAAGGTCGGCTCGAAGTTGCGCGGCACAACCAGCACCGTGGTCATGCCCAGCGATTTCGGCACGGACAGGTTGCGGGCCAGATCCTCGAACATCACCGCATTGTGGCCGGTGACCGCGTGGAGTTCCGCGAACTTCTCGTAGGTCTGGCGCGCCGGCTTGGGGTTCAGCCCGGCAGCGACGATATCGAAGATGTCGTCGAAATGATCGAGGATGCCGAGTTGGCGCGCGGTGCGTTCGGCATGCCTGCGGTCGCCATTGGTGAAGATGAACTTGCGGCCGGGAAGCTGGCGGATGGCGGTGCCGAGAACGGGATCGGGAACCAGCCAGGAATAGTCGATGTCATGGACCTTCTCGAGAAAGTCGTCGGGATCGATGCCGTGGCGCGCCATCAGACCGTTCAGCGTCGTGCCATATTCCCGGTAGAGTTCCTTCTGCAGCTTGCGGGCATCGTCGCGTGGCAGCGTCAGCAGTTCTCCGACATAGGCGGTCATCTTTACGTCGATCTGCGAGAACAGGTTCGAATGGTGCGGATAGAGGGTGTTGTCGAGGTCGAACACCCAGTCGGTGACATGGGCAAAGCGGGCGGGGTCCGGGAGCGTGGTCATGCAAACCCTTATGGCACGAAACAATGCTTTTGGCAGAGGCTTTATCCACAACTTATGCGCGTCATGGGTGGCGAAAATGGCCCGATGATACAAATTTTAGGCATCGCCGAAAGGTGCCATTCAGGGCTTGCTGGCACACAGACGGTCCAGGGGGAACCAGCGATGAGCCGCATATTTCTGAAGTCTGCCGCCGTCGCTTTCGCCTCCCTCGCAGTCTCGCTTTTGTTGACGCTGATCGTCGTTCCGGCAATGGGCTTTCCGATCAATCGCACGATCTGGCTGACGTCCACGGTCTGCCCGCTGGTGCTCGCCTGGATGGCCAGCGCCTACACGTTCTGGCAGGGCGAGAGGTTGAAAGGCGCTCATCGCGACCTCGCCCGCGCTCATGCCCAGCTCGCCGCTGCGCATCGGCGCCTGTCGGAGAAGGCAAGCCGCGACGACATGACCGGCATGCTCAACCGCGAGAGCTTCTTCGCCGCCCTCGAGGCCACCCGGCGTAAATCCGATCGCGGTGCGTTGCTGATCATCGACGCCGATCACTTCAAGCTCATCAACGACAGCTACGGCCATCTGACCGGCGACGATGCGCTGCTCCTGATTGCAAGCGCGATCGAGCGCGGCGTGCGCAGCGGCGACGTGATCGGCCGCATCGGCGGCGAGGAATTCGGTGCGTTTCTGGTCGGCGCCACCGAACAGGAAGCCAAACGCGTCGCTGAACGCATTCGCCGTGAAGTCGAGCTGATCCGCTTCCGTCCCGTCGATGAGCGGGTCATACCCCTCACCGTCAGCATCGGCGGTGTCACCTGCGGCGAGGATGCCGGCGTATCGGATCTGATGCGTGTCGCCGACCGCCGCCTTTACCAGGCCAAGGATCGCGGCCGCAATCTGACCATCCTGGACAGGGACGTTTCCGAAGCGGCCTGAACGGTCCCATCTTCTCGGCTTCCGGCCTGCCGATGGATCGTCATTCCAGCGCGCCACCAATAACGCCCGCGCCGATCGGCTGCGAGCGTCCGCGTCTGGCCAGCGTCTAAAGTTTTGCCGGGTCGAGCGCCGGCTTGCCCTTGTGGCGTCCGATGATCGCTGCCATGTCGGCGACGTTATGGAAGGCATCGCGCAAAACGTCGAAGGACGGCAGCACGAAATAGGCGCGCTGGAACTTGTCGATCTCATAGCTGGTGCGCATTACCGTTTCCAGATCGAAGGGAACATGATGCGCGTCCTTGCTTTCAACCGCGAATTGAAGTTCGGCAAAGGACGACATCAGCCCGGCGCCGAAAGCCTTCAACGGTTGGCCAGCCTCCTGGATCAGCCCGTACTCGACGGTGTACCAGTAGAGGCGGCTGATCATCTCGTCGCCGCCGAGCGCGATCAGATGCTCGGCCTTCTCGCCATACATCTGCATGAAATCGGCAAAGACCGGCTGGGTCAGCACTGGCACATGACCGAAGAAGTCGTGGAACATATCCGGCTCGACGATGTAGTCGAGCTCTCGTTTCGTCCGCAGCCAGTTGGTCACCGGGAAGCGCCGGGCGGCCAGGTGGACGAAGAAGGCCGGTGCCGGAATGAGGCCCGGCACGGCGACGATTTCCCAACCGGTAAGCTTGCGCAGCTTCTCGCTGACCACACCGAAATCCGGAATCCTGTCGAGCAGGCCGAGCGTGGCGACGCCGTCGAGATAGGACTGGTGTGCCAGCTTTTTGGTCAGCTTCGTCTGGCGGTCGCACAGTGTACGCCACACCGCCTGCTCATCAGCAGTGTAGTTGTAGCTCTGCTCAACGGTGAAATCGGCACGGCAGACCGAATAGTCGCCGCGAAGGCCTTGCGCCGCGCATTCGCGGGCGTAATCGGCAACGTTCATCGTCATGGCTGTTCTCCCTGGAAATCACGACTAACATCTTGAAAGTTTAGCCGGATCCGGTGAGGCAAATCCGCTTTGATGATGGCTCGAACAGGCGATTTGAGGTAAAAGCCACCACAGCAAAGCTGCAGGAGAGTGAAAGTGCCTCAGTTTGATGATTTTGAGATCAAGATGCTCGATATCTTGCAGCGCGATGGGCGCAAGCCTGTGTCCGAACTGGCCCAGGTGATCGGCCTTTCGACGACGCCATGCGCGCGCCGCTTCGAGGCTCTTCAGAGCGCCGGCATCATCAAGCGCTTTGCCGCTGTGCTCAGCCGCCGCGCCATCGGCCTGATGGTCGAAGTGTTCATTCAGGTGCGCCTGGTGACCCACAGCGACGGGTCGCCTGAAACCTTTATCGCCGCCGTGCAGCGTATGGACGAGGTGTCGTCGTGCTGGACGATGACTGGCGACTACGATTTCCTGCTGCATGTGATGGTGCCGTCGGTCGACGAGCTCAACGCCTTTGTCATGCACCGGCTGATGCGGCTCGACGGCGTGCGCGACGTCCACACGCAGCTTGTGCTGCAGAACATCAAGGGGCCGGGCCACGTGCCGCTTGGACACCTCAGGCGATAAGTTCGCCCTGACGCCTGCTCAACCCTGGATTTCTGGCCGACAAGTTGCAGCCTGCGCTCAAGGCACGATCAGTGTGCCGGCGCCGTGTTCGGTAAACAGTTCGAGCAGCACCGAATGCGGCGTCTTGCCATTGAGGATGACGACGCCTTCGACGCCGCGCTCGATCGCATCGATGCAGGTCTCGACCTTGGGGATCATGCCGCCCGACACCGTGCCGTCCTTGATCAAGGCCTTTGCCTCGGCGACGGTCAGTTCGTCGATGAGCTTCTTGTTCCTGTCGAGCACGCCGGGCACGTCGGTGAGGAACAGAAGGCGTGTCGCCTGGCAGGCGCCGGCGATGGCGCCGGCGAAGGTGTCGGCATTGATGTTGTAGGTGTGGCCGTCACGGCCCGGCGCCACCGGCGCCAGCACCGGGATCATTTCGGACCGCGCCAGAAGGTCGAGTAGGGTGCGGTCGACCTCGACCGGCTCACCGACGAAGCCGAGATCGAGCACACGCTCGATGTTGGAGTCCGGGTCGATCATGGTCTTGCGCGCCTTTTCGGCGAAAACCATGTTGCCGTCCTTGCCGCACAGGCCGATGGCCCATTCGCCCTCGGCATTGATCAGCGCGACGATCTCCTTGTTGATCGAGCCGGCCAACACCATCTCGACGATCTCGACCGTCTTCTGGTCGGTGACGCGCAATCCGCCCTCGAACTTCGATTCGATGCCCATCTTGCTCAGCATGGCGCCGATCTGCGGCCCGCCGCCATGCACGACGATCGGGTTGACGCCGGATTGTTTGAGTAGCGCGACGTCGCGGGCAAAGGCCTTGCCGAGCGCGATGTCGCCCATGGCGTGGCCGCCATACTTCACCACGACCGTCTTGTTCTCGTAGCGCTGCATATAGGGTAGCGCCCTCGAAAGCAGCGCGGCCTGCATTTCGGCGGTGGCGGCGAGGTCCGTCATTCGGCTTGGTTCCCAGCTTGGCATGAACGGCGGCGTCTTAGCGGGAATTGGAGCAGGGGGCAAACGGCTTTGCTGTCACGTCAGGTGAAATCGGCCTGCTTTCATACCGGGCACCCGCAGTGGCGCCCGCCGCGTCAGCCATCCCGAAATCTTTTCCATTTGCGCGGCGAGGGACAACAAGGTCTCCTCGTCGCCGGGGCGGCCGGCGGCCTGGATGCCGAGCGGCAGGCCGGCATCGGTGACATGAACAGGCAGCGCGATCGACGGCTGGCCGCTGACGTTCTGGATTGCCGGCCAGTGCGTGAACCACAGGCTCTTGTCCATCAACTGGCCGAACAGCGGCTTGAATTTCAGCAGGCGGGCAAGCCGCAGCCTGTCGATCATTTCTTCCAGGAACGCATCTGCGCCTTTTGGATCCATCGCGCCGCAGGCGAGCGGCGGATGCGCGATGACAGGCATCAGCACGGCATCGTACCGCGCCGTCTCGATGATCAGCCGGCGCGACGTGGCATGCAGCCGCTGCAGGCTGGCATAGATCTCGCCGGCCGAAAGGACTTCGCCGAAGGCGCTCATCACCCGCGTGGCGCGTTCGATATCACCCGAAATGGAGCGGCCGACGCGCAAGACCTCGCCGCGCATCGTGCCGGCCACCGCCGCGGCGACGGTTCTGGCGAAATCAGCGATGAAATCGCGATCGATATAGGGCAGGTCGATCTCCTCTATCGTATGGCCGCCTTCGCGCGCCAAAGCTATCGCAGTGTCCAGCGCCGTCAGCGTCTCGGCCGATATCGGCAGGCCGAGCGGCGATTTCCGGTAGACCGCCAGTTTCAGCTTGCCGGGGTCACGCACTGCTGCGGCGGCGAAAGTTCCTTTCGGCGTCGGCGCCGCATACGGCGACAGCGGATCGGGCCCATGCGTCAGGTCGAGCAGCAAGGCCGAATCACGGACCGAGCGGGAAACGGCGTGGTCGATGACCAGGCCGTACCAGCTTTCGCTGACCAGCGGCGTCAGCGGCACGCGGCCGCGCGAGGTTTTCAGCCCGACCAGCCCGGTGCAGGCGGCGGGAACGCGAATCGAGCCGCCGCCGTCCGAAGCATGTGCCACCGGCACGACGCCGGCCGCGACCAGCGCCGCCGCACCTCCAGACGAACCGCCGCTTGTATGGGCTGTATTCCACGGATTGCGGGTGATGCCGAAAGCGGCGGATTCGGTCATCAGCCTCAGCCCATGTTCGGGCGAGGTGCTGGTGGCGATCGGGACGAGGCCGGCGGCCAGATGGCGTTCGGTCATCACCGAGTCGAAATCGGCAACGAAAGCCGGAATGCGGCTGCCGCCGTGCGTCGGCACGCCTTTCATGGCGATGCCGAGATCCTTCAGCGCGAAGGGCACGCCGGCCAGCGGCAGCTTGCGGTCGATGGTTTTCGCCCGCGTCCGCGCCGCCTCGTAAAGCGGCTCGGCGATGGCATTGATGTCCGGACGAGTGGCCTCGGCCCGCGCAATCGCCGCGTCGACGAGCTCCTGCGGCGAGATTTCTCCTTTGCGCACCAAGCCGGCCAGGCCGGTAGCGTCATGTTCCCACAGGGCCCGTTCGACCGACATTCTTGCTTCCCCAACTAATCGGCAAGCTAGAGCATCGGATGCAAAAGTGAAAACCCGGGTTTGGGAAAATCCGATGCTCAAAAGGTCGGCTCTTTCTCGTCAATAGAAGCCGACGGCGCTCCCGGTGCACAGGAACGCTTCCGCCGTTGCAATACATTGCAGTGGAATAATTTGGGGCAATTGCCTAATTTGGGCAATTGCTTAATTTGGCAGCCGATGACGCCGCAGGACATCAGCAACCTGATCGTCCGGACTTCGATGAAGGACCGGGCTGCGTTCGATCTGCTCTACCGGCAGACCAGCGCGAAACTTTTCGGCGTCTGCCTTCGTGTATTGAAGGACCGGGGAGAGGCGGAAGAGGCGCTGCAGGAGGTCTTCGTCAAGATATGGACGAAGGCCGACCGTTTCGCCGTTTCGGAGCTAAGCCCGATTTCCTGGCTGGTGGCCATTGCGCGCAATCACGCGATCGATCGGATAAGGGCGCGGCGAGAGCCTGTCGCCTATATCGACGCTGCGCTCGACGTCGCCGATCCGGCGCCGGGACCGGAGGCTGCGGCTGTTGCGGGCGGTGAATCCGGGCGCATCTATCGTTGTCTCGACGAATTGGAAAAGGACCGGGCGGCGGCCATCCGGGGCGCTTATCTGGACGGCGAAAGCTATGCCGAACTGGCGGCGCGCCATGACGTGCCGCTGAACACGATGCGGACCTGGCTGCGGCGCAGCCTGTTGAAGCTCAGAGAGTGTCTTGAAAGATGACGCTGGCAGAGGATGACGGACCGGAATCTGGGGGCGACGACCTGTTCGCCGCCGAATACGTTCTTGGCGTCCTGGCCGCGGACGAACGCGAGATTGCGTCACGCCGCATCGACGCGGACGCCGCTTTCGCGCACCTTGTCGATGCCTGGGAGGCGCGTCTTTCGCCGATGGCCGACGCCTATCCGGAGACAGAGCCGCCGATCAGGGTCAAGGAGGCATTGGATCGCCGGCTGTTCGTCGCAGAGCCTCGCGCCGGCCTCTGGTCAAGCCTTGCCTTCTGGCGCGGTCTTGCAGCCGCTTCCCTCGCGGCGTTGGCGATCTATATCGCCGTGCCTTACCTCAACCCGCCGGCCGAGCCGCCGCGGCTCATCGCCTTGCTGGCTGCCGATGGCAGCGACGTCAGATACCTCGCCGTCTATGATGCCGCCCGTCGCGAGGTCGGCCTGTCGCATGTCTCCGGCGAGCGCGCCGCCGGCAAGGATTTCGAGCTGTGGATGATAGAGGGCAAGAATGCGCCGGTCTCTATGGGCGTCATCCCGGCCGGCCAGACCGCGCGTATGATCATCTCCTCGGCCGTGCAGGAAAAACTTGCGCAAGGCGCCGTGCTTGCGGTCAGCCTTGAACCGACCGGCGGTTCGCCGACCGGCCAGCCGACCGGCCCTGTGGTCGCTGCGGGCGATCTGAAGAGCATCTGATCGCCCCTGTCTGCAAATCACCCATGTCTGCCGGTTTTCGAGAATATTTTAAATCTATCGCCTGTGGTGAATTTAGCGGGGAAGCATGCAGGCTGTAAGAGTCCTGCCCTGAAAATCATGCTCGCCGTTATAAAAAATAAAATTTTCTCCTGAACGGGAGAAACTCTGGCATTTATCCCCCGTATCTCCTTGCGCCCCAAAGAGGGGAAGAAATAAACTGAGGAGATAGAGATAATGCGTAAGTTCGCCACCCTTTTGCTTGCCGGAACGGTCGCCGTCTCCGCGCTCGTCACCGCCGCCTATGCCGAAAATCCGATGGTCGGCGGCGCCGCCATGTATGCCACCAGGAACATCGTCGAGAACGCTGTCAATTCGAAGGATCACACGACGCTGGTCGCGGCCGTCAAGGCCGGCGGTCTCGTCGAGACGCTGCAGAGTGCCGGTCCCTTCACCGTGTTCGCGCCGACCAACGAGGCCTTTGCCGCCCTTCCGGCCGGCACCGTCGATACATTGCTCAAGCCCGAAAACAAGGACAAGCTGGTCAAGATCCTGACCTGCCACGTCATCGGTGCCAAGGCGATGGCCGCCGACGTTGCCAAGATGGCCATGGACGATGGTGTTGCGCACAAGGTCAAGACGGTTGGCGGCTGCGAGGTGACGCTCAAGGCCGAAAACGGCAAGGTCACCGCGACCGACGAGAACGGCAATGTCGCCAATGTGACTGTCGCCGATGTCGAGCAGTCGAACGGCGTCATCCACGTCATCGACAAGGTTCTCCTGCCGAAGATGTAACGAAGCGGCCCTCGGCAGCGAACATATGGCTGAGGCTCCATGCCGAGTGCGCGGATTTCCGCTTGCGTGAACCGCGCAATCGACAGGCGTACACTCCGCACCGTCCGTTCCAGGCAGGTGCGGAGTGCCCGTTGTCGGGAGCTGGTCGTCACCGGCTTTTGATTTCCATGTGACGGTCGAATTTGGCAAACGGACAGGAGGAATGGTGATGATCCGGCGCGACTTTCTTTGGAGCGGTGCTGCTGTGGCATTGCTGGCAAGCACGGCGGCAGCGCTGCGCATCGGCCGGCCGCAGGATGCACACGCGGCCGAAACCTTCGAGGTCACCAAGACCGAGGCCGAGTGGCGCGCCATCCTGTCCGATGCGGCTTTCAATGTGCTGCGCAAGGAAGGCACCGAATATCCCGGCACCAGCCCGCTGCTCAACGAACACCGCAAGGGCATCTTCGCCTGCGCCGGCTGCCACCTGCCGCTCTATTCCTCCGATACCAAGTTCGATTCCGGCACCGGCTGGCCAAGCTTCTGGCAGGAGATTCCCAACGCCGTCGGCATGACCGCGGACAGGTCCCTGGGCATGACCCGGACCGAGGTCCACTGCCGCCGTTGCGGCGGTCATCTCGGCCATGTCTTCGACGACGGCCCGCCGCCGACCGGCCTGCGTCATTGCATCAACGGCGTCGCCTTGACTTTTAAGCCGGCCACGGCCTGACCTAAAGCGCGCGCATTTGGGCGCGCAAGTTGCGCGGTCAGTGTCCGCCGCCTCCGCCCGCCGGCTCGGCCGGCTTGCGGATGACCATGGTGAAGATCGCCAGCGTGGCGAATAGCGCCGTCAACAAATAGAACACGTCCATGAAGGACAGCAGCGAAGCCTGCTGCTGGACCATGCCGGACAGTTTGGAGATCGCCGCCTTGGATGCGTCGAGGCCGGCATTCTGCTGGAAGTCGAGCGTCATGTTCTGCAGCCTGGTCTGCGCCTCGGCGCTGCCCCATTGCACATGCTCGGCCAGCCTTGCGTAGTGGAAGGCGCTGCGATCCATCAGCACGGTGTTGATGACGGCAAGGCCGACGGCGCCACCGAGATTGCGGGTGAGGTTGAACAGACCGGATGCATTCTTAAGCCGGTCAGGCGGCAGCGTTCCAAGTGCGATGTTGTTGATCGGCACCATGCACAGCATCATCGAGGCGCCGCGCAGGATCTGCGGCAGCAAAAGCTCCCAGAAATCCCAGTCCGAGGTCAGATAGGTCATCCGCCAAGTGCCGGCAGCGAAGCCGAAGAAGCCGATCATCATCAGCAGCCGCGGATCCATCTTGCGCGACAGGATGCCGGAAATCGGCGCGGTGACGAACATCGCCAAGCCGCTGACGAACAGCGCCTCGCCGATCATCAGGGAATCGTAGCCGCGGATGCGCCCCAGATACACCGGATAGAGATAGGTCAGGCCGTAGAGGCCGATGCCGATGACGAAGGAGAACAGCGAGCCGAAAGCGAAGTTGACGTTGGCGAAGGCCTTCAGGTCGACGATCGGCTCCTCGGCAGTGAAGGCGCGCCAGAAGAACAGCACCGCGCCGGCCGTCATCAGGATGGCGCAGATGAACACGGCCTGGTCCTGAAGCCAGTCGTTATTGGGACCTTCCTCGAGCACAAATTCCAGCGAGCCGAGGAAAGCCGCCATGCCGGCGAGGCCCCACCAGTCGAACTTGCGGAACAGGCTGAGATTGGGCTTGTCGAAGTCGATCAGCGACCATGCGGCTGCGGTCACCATGATGCCGGGCACCACATTGATCAGGAACAGCCAGTGCCAGGACATGGCATGGCTGATATAGCCGCCGACAGTCGGGCCGATGGTCGGCGCCAGCGTCGCCACCAGGCCGATCATCGGCGACACCATGGCACGGCGCGACGGCGGGAAGATGGTGAACGCGGCAGCGAACACGCTTGGGATCATGCCGCCGCCGATAAAACCCTGGACGGCGCGGTAGACGATCATCTGGTCGATGTTGGTGGCGGTTGCCGCCAGCGCGCTCGCGGCGGTGAAGCCGGCCGCGGAGACGGTGAACAGCACACGCGTCGACAGCATCCGGCTGAGAAAACCGGACAGCGGGATCATGATGACTTCGGCGATGAGATAGGCGGTCTGCACCCACGGAATTTCGTCGGAGCTGGCGCTCAAGCCGGCCTGGATCTCGGCCAGCGAGGCCGAAACGATCTGGATGTCGAGGATCGCCATGAACATGCCGAACACCATCGCCAGGAAGGCGATGATGCGGCGTGTGGGAATGGTATCAGGCGTAGCCGGCCTCGCCGGCGGCGATCCTGCTGTCAAGGTTGCGGTTGCCACGGCATTGCTCCCAAGCGGCCGCTCAGTTCGACGCGGCCGGTGCGGTGCGGCTGTCGACGGCGACGACGACGCTGAGGCCGGCGCGCAGCTTGCCTGTAGTCAGCACATCCGCCGGCACGTCGATGCGAACCGGGACGCGCTGCACGACCTTGGTGAAGTTGCCGGTGGCGTTTTCCGGCGGCAGCAGCGAGAACACCGCGCCGGATGCCGGCGCCAGCGACGAGACGGTGCCTTCGAAATCCTGGCCGTCGATCGCGTCGACCGAAATCCTTACCTTTTCACCAGGCACCAGCCGGGCAAGCTGGGTCTCCTTGAAATTGGCGACGATATAGAGCTTGTCCATCGGCACGATGACGGCGAGCTTCTGTCCGGGGCTGATCAGGTCGCCCTGCTCGACCGAGCGGTTGCCGACGACACCGTCATAGGGCGCGCGCAGCACGGTGAAGGACAGGTCCCGCGCGGCCTTGTCCCTGGCAAGCTGCAGCGACGCCAGCGTGCTTGCTGTCTCCGCGCGCTGCGCCTGGAGCACACCGATATTGGCCTCAGCCGCCGCGATCTGGGCGTCGGCACCGACAAGGGCGGCATTGGCCTGCTCGACCGCGGTCTGGGCATCGTCCAGCTGGGCCTGGGTGCCGACATGTGTCTTGAGCAATTGGGCGGCGCGCGCTTGAACACGCGCCGCATTGGCGGCGGCGGCCTGGTCGGCGGTCTTCTGTGCCTGCGCCTGCTCGAGCGAGGCGCGCGCCGCCTCGGTCTGGGCGTCGATACGGTCGAGCGTCTTGCTCAAGGTGGCGATCTGCGCCTCGGCCTGAGCGACGGCTATTTTGTAGTCGCCATTGTCGACGACCAGCAGCGGGTCGCCGGCCTTGACCTGCTGGTTCTCGGTCACCTTGACCTGATCGACATAGCCGGAAATTTTCGGCGAAATGAACGCCATGTCGGCCTGGACATAGGCGTCGTCAGTGGAGATCATGAAACGCCCGTCGGTCCAGTAATCGTAGCCATACCAAGCGCCTGCGCCCAGCAAGCCAAGCGCGATGATCGGCAATAGAAAGGAGCGTGCCGAGCGTTTCTTTTTGGCCGGCGCCTCGGCCGGAGGACTTGTTGCGGGCTCACTCGGTGGGTTCGGCGCTTCGGCTGCCGGCGCGACCTTGGCGTTGGGGAAGGGACGGACTTCGGCGGTTGGGGTCGCGTTCGAGGACATGGCATCTCTCTAGGCAGCTATTTGGAAAAATCAGTCAAACTGAACCGTTCGGTTCGATGCGAACATTGACTTAGCGCGGAGAGGGGCCCATATCAAGGGTGATCGAACCGGTCGGTTCGAATATTTTTCGAGGTGTGACGTTATGACCGAAGCCGACAAGGACCAGTGCGATCTGCTGGATGGCCTGCGTCGCGGCCGCCCGGCGGCGGGACAGGACCCGGTCAAGCGCAGCCAGATCATCGAGGGTGCGCGTCGTGTCTTCATCGAAAAGGGCTTCGAAGCGGCGTCGATGAACGACATCACCCGCGAGGCCGGCGTTTCCAAGGGCACGATCTATGTCTACTTCGCCAACAAGGAAGAGCTGTTCGAGGCGCTGATCGAGGAAGAACGCGGCACGATCTTCAAGAACATGTACGATATGCTCGACCGCGCCGACGACCTTCGCGAGACGCTGGTTAAGTTTGGCAAGGTGCTGGCGCTCAAGATCACCTCGGCCAAGGTCGTCCAGGCGCAGCGCACGGTAATCGGCGCATCCGACAGGATGCCCGAACTTGGCGCGCGTTTTTACGAACGCGGCCCGAAACGCGGCCACGACAAGGTCGTTGCTTTTCTCGATGCCGCCATCGAGCGCGGCCTGCTCAAGATCGACGATGTCGATCTTGCCGCCTATCAGTTCACCGAACTGTGCCTGGCCGGCCTTTTCCGTCAGTGCATATTCGCCTACCGCACCAAAGCGCCAAGCCAGGATGAAATAGACCACATCGTCAGGTCAGGCGTCGGCATGTTCCTGAAGGCTTACGGCACCGAAAGGCTTGCCACGGAAGAAAGCACCCAGACGATTGCGCTGGAGGCAAAGTCCTAGAGCATTTTGCAGCCAAGTGGATCACTTGGCGTCGCAGAAATGCGGCTAAAAACAAATAGATAGAGCGGGATGCCAGTTCAATTTGAACGCATTCCGCTCTAGCCGCCATTGGCCGCCAGCACGATCGCCGCGCGCAATTCCTCAAGGCCCTCGTTCTTTTCCGACGACGTGGCGAGAACGAACGGAAACGCCGCCGGCCGTTTCTTGATCTTCTGCAGTGTCTCTTCGATCAATCGCGGCACGCCGGCCGCCTTGATCTTGTCGGTCTTGGTTAGCACGATCTGATAGGACACCGCCGCCTTGTCGAGCAGCGACAGCACTTCGTCATCCTTGGCCTTGATGCCATGGCGGGCGTCGATCAGCACGTAGACGCGCTTCAGCGTGACACGGCCCTTGAGATAGTCGAAGACGAGTTTCGTCCAGTCGTCGACCTTTTCCTTGGGCGCAGTGGCGTAGCCGTAGCCCGGCATGTCGACCAGCGCCATCGGCGGCAGGTCGGCGCCTTCGCCGGAAAACCCGCCCGGAACGAAATAGTTGAGTTCCTGCGTTCGCCCCGGCGTATTGGACGTGCGCGCCAGTCCCTTCTGATTGACCAGCGCGTTGATCAGCGACGATTTGCCGACGTTCGAGCGGCCGGCAAAGGCGATCTCCGACGGTCCTTCCGGCGGCAGGAACTTCATCGCCGGCACGCCGCGGATGAAGATCCACGGCCGCGTGAACAGCTCGATGCCGATCACGGACTTGTTCAACGCGTTCAAGCCGCTGCCTCCAGAACAGAAATATCGGCGCCACGAATGGCATTGAGGTTGCGGCTGATCTTTTCCACCGGCCAATCCCACCACGCCGCCGCCAAAAGCCGCCGGATGGTCCTGTCGTCGAAACGCATCTTCACCACCTTGGCCGCATTGCCGGCGACGATCGCATAGGGCGCCACGTCATGCGTCACCACCGACTTTGCCGCAACGATGGCGCCATCGCCGATCGCCACGCCGGGCAGGATCGCCGCTTCCATGCCGATCCATACATCATTGCCGATCACCGTGTCGCCGCGCAATTCCTTCGACCAGGTCGCCGGATCGAAACCCTCTTCCCAGCCATGACCGAAGATGTTGAACGGATAGGTCGAAAAGCCGGACATGGCATGATTGGCGCCGTTCATGATGAAGCGCGCGCCCTCGGCGATGGCGCAGAACTTGCCGATGATCAGCCGGTCGCCGATGAATGGATAGTGATGCAGCACGCATCGCTCGGCGAATCTGTCCGGCCCGTCCGGATCGTCATAATAAGTGAAGTCGCCGATCTCGATGTTCGGCGCCGTGACCAGCCCCTTCAGGAAGCCGACGCGGCTATGCATCGGGATCGGGTGCTTGATGTTGGGGTTGGGTCCGATCATGGTCTGGCTCCATCGACGAAACAACAGGTCAAAATAGTGCGATCCGCCCGGCAGCACCAACCGCGTGCGCAGCGGATCATCCTTACCTGTTCATCGACGCAGCGCTCCTGAAACGACAGCGGAGCTTATAGGTCGCGGCGGCGTCTACCGCCGCGCCGGGGCTTTCCTGGATTCGGCAGAAGGCAGCGCCTTCTATTCCGCCGGCGACGGTTTCTTCCGGAACAGCGCGACCAGATTGTCCCACAATTCGATTTTGGCGCCCTGCCGCTTCATGATCACGCCTTGCTGGATGATCGAAAGCAAATTGTTCCAGGCCCAGTAGATGACGAGGCCGGCCGGAAAACCCGCCATCATGAACGTGAAGACCACCGGCATCCAGGTGAAGATCATGGCCTGCGTCGGGTCCGGCGGCGTCGGGTTCATGCGCATCTGCAGGAACATGGTCAGGCCCATGATCAGCGGCCAGACGCCGATCATCAACATATCCGGCAGCGCGATCGGAATGAGGCCGAACAGGTTGAAGATCGAGGTCGGATCGGGCGCCGCCAGATCCTGGATCCAGCCGAAGAACGGTGCGTGCCGCATCTCGATGGTGATGTAGAGCACCTTGTAGAGCGCAAAGAAGACCGGGATCTGCAGCGCCACCGGCCAGCAGCCGGCGAGCGGATTGATCTTCTCGGTCTTGTAGAGCTCCATCATCGCCTGTTGCTGCTTCATCTTGTCGTCCGCGTATTTCTCGCGGATCTCGAGCATCTTGGGCTGCACCTTCTTCATGTTCGCCATCGACGCGTAGGACTTGTTGGCGAGCGGATAGAAGGCGGCCTTGACGACGACGGTGGTGGCCAGGATGGCCAGGCCGAAATTGCCGAAGAACTTGTACATCGTGTCGATCAGATAGAACATCGGCTTGGTGATCCAGATGAACCATCCCCAGTCGATCAAACGGTCGAACAGCCTGATGTTGCGGTCTTCGGCATAGGCGTTGACCTTGGCCACTTCCTTGGCGCCGGCGAAGATTTCGCTCTCGACTGTCGCCGACTGACCAGCATCGACGGTGATCGGGTCGGTGAGGAAGTCGGCCTGGTAGCGCGGGCGGCCGTCCTCGAAATAGGCGTAACGCGGCTGGAACTGCTGCTTCTCGGTCGGCACCAGCGTCACCGCCCAGTATTTGTCGGTGATGCCCAGCCAGCCATCGGTCGACTTGCTCGGCGTAAACTGCTTGTCCTCCTCGATCGACGAATATGTGTGTTCCTGCAGGCCTTCCGTGCCGGTGACGCCGATCAGCCCCTCATGCAGCACATAGATGCTGGCAACGGCAGGCTTGTCGAAGCGGGTGACACGGCCGTAATTCGACAGGGTAACGGCGGCCGACCCCGAATTCTGCACCGTGTCCGACACCGTGAACATGTAGTCGCCGTCGACGGAGAAGGTGCGCTTGAAGGTCAGGCTCTTGTCGTTGGTGAAGCTCAGCGTGACCGGGGTCGCCGGCGTCAGCGTCGCATTGCCGTCGACGGTCCACACGGTTTCCGGGCCCGGCACCGTGCCGGTCTTGTCGCTGCCGATAAAGCCGATCTCGGCATAGTAGCCCGTAGGCAGCGCTGCCGGGTTGAGCAGTTCGATCTCGGGCGAGTTCTTGTCGACCGTCAGCCTGTAGTGCTTGAGCTTGAGGTCGTCGAGACGGGCGCCGGCGAGATTGATCGAGCCCTCCAGGCTCGGCGTGTCGATCCTGACGCGCTTCGTCGAGGCCAGCGCCTGCTCGCGGCTGGCCAGCGTCGTGCCGTCAGTTCCAGGTGCATTGGGTGCATTGGGAATGGCGCCTTGCTGCGGCACCGGCGTTTCGCTGCCGCCCGGACTGGCGGCTTCGGCCGCCTTCTTCTGCTCCGCTAGCCGCTGCTCTTCGATACGGGCCGCCTCGCGTTGCGCCTCGCTGTGCGGCAGCACGTAAAAATACTGCCAAAGCGACAGGATCAGCACCGACAGCGCGATGGTGATGAAGAAGTTCCGGTTGTTTTCCATCGAAAGCCTTGGCCTATCGTGTTCCGCGCAGTCGGCGTGAGAGTTCGGCCTTCAACTGGCCGAACGGAATGGCAAGCACATCTTCGCGCCCGACGATGACATAGTCATTGCCTGGCTTCATGTCACCCGCGGCATGCGTGCGCACGGCTTCTCTCAGCCGCCGCCGGATGCGGTTGCGGACGACTGCGTTGCCGACCTTCTTGGTGACCGTGTAGCCGACGCGAGGCGCCTCTGCGTCGCTGCGGTCGAGAACCTCGACGAGAAAAAGCCGCCCGCGGCGCTTTTCGCCACGCCGGACGGCCAGGAATTCCGCGCGCTTCAGAAGCCGCTTGGGATGTGCTCCCACTGGCTTGCCGGTTGCGGGCAACGATCTCGTCTTCCGTTCAGGCGCTGAGCCGCTTGCGGCCGCGGTTGCGGCGGGCTGCGACGACGCCACGACCACCCTTGGTGGCCATACGGGCACGAAAACCGTGCCGGCGTTTGCGGACGAGTTTGGACGGTTGGTAGGTACGCTTCATTTGTTTTAATACCGCGGGGTGCGGCCCTTCTTGATTCTGTCACTCTGTAACAGGAGCTTTGCCCGGCCGGCTTTGGCGCGATCGAAACCGCGCCGGGACGAATGGCCCGAGCGTGAGCGGGCTTATAGAAAGAAGGGTTTTGGAAGTCAATCCGGGGCCGACACCGGCCCCGACATTCCGGCGCCTCGGGCCAACGGCTGGCGTGTGGCCGAGGTCTGGGCGGTCTTATCGCGTATTGGGACGAAGGATGAAATTGGCAAAAAAGCCGCAATAGCCTAATCTTGGCCGATCAAGTGATCGTGAAGAAAAGCAGCATGAGTGAAATCCCATCCGCGGACGAAAGCACCGATCGGGCGACCGCAGCCGCCCGCAGGGTGCCGTTGTCGCGTGGATTGTCGACAAAGCTCCTGCTGCTCACCATCGTCTTCGTGCTCCTGGCCGAGGTCCTCATCTTTCTGCCCTGGATCGCCAGCTACCGGCTGAGCTGGCTGAAAGAGAGGCTGAGCACCGCCGCGGCCGTCTCGATCGTACTGGTGCAGGGAGAGCCCGCCTCGCTGTCGCGCGCCGCCCAGAACGATGTGCTGATGGCGATCGGCGCCAAGGCGATCGCCGTGCGCGACGGCGGTGTCTCGCGGCTTCTGGTGGTGGCCGAGATGCCACCGCACGTCGATGAACATATCGACATTACCAATGTCGGCCTGATCGAGGGCATGACCGGCGCCTTGGACACGCTGTTGTTCGGCGGCGAGCGGATGCTGCGCGTTTTCGGGCCGGTCGGCGACAGCGACAAGGAATTCGAGCTGATCATGCCCGACTACAGCCTGCGCAATGCGATGCTCATCTATTCGCGCAACGTCGCCTTCGTATCGCTGCTGATCTCGCTGTTCACCGCCATGCTGGTCTATGCCGCCATAGACCTGATCATGATCGGCCCGATACGGACGATGACGCGCTCGATGCTGGCCTTCTCCGAGGCTCCCGACGACCCCGGGCGGATCATCCGCCCTGCTGCCCGCGCCGACGAAATCGGCGTTGCCGAGCGCGAGCTCTCGCAGATGCAGGAGCGGCTGCAAAAGATGCTCTCCGAGCAGAAGCATCTCGCCGACCTTGGCCTCGCCGTGTCGAAGATCAACCATGACATGCGCAATATCCTGGCGTCGGCGCAGCTGATGTCGGACCGTCTGCGCCAGGTCAAGGACCCGACCGTGCAGGCCTTCGCGCCAAAACTGCTGCGCGCGCTTGATCGTGCCGTATCCTATCCGGAAGGTGTGCTCGCCTATGGCCGCACCCAGGAGCCGCCGCCCTCGCGCCGCAGGCTCAGGCTGCGCCAGCTGGTCGATGACGTCCACGGCCTGCTCGACACCGAAGGCGGCATAGAATTCGTCAATGCCGTCGATCTCGCTTTCGAGGTCGATGCCGATTCCGATCAGCTTTTTCGCGTGCTCACCAATCTTTGCCGCAATGCCGTCCAGGCGATGGCGGCGGACGCGGAAAGCGCGGTGGTGCGTCGGTTGTCGGTGTCGGCCGAGCGCTTCGGCAGCGTCAGCCGCATCACCGTCACCGACACCGGCCCCGGCCTGCCGCCGAAGGCGCGCGAGAACCTGTTCGCGGCGTTCCGCGGCTCGGCCCGCAGCGGTGGCACCGGCCTTGGCCTGGCCATCGCCCATGAACTGATCCGCGCCCATGGCGGCACGGTGGAGCTCGTCGAAAGCAGAGGCGGCCGCACCACATTCGCGGTCACCATTCCCGACCAGCCGGTCCGGCTCGACCAGGCCCGCAACGGCCTGCGCCGTCCCGCCTGATCCTCGCCCCGTCTGATCCTCTCCAAGGCACAACAGCAAAACTTTTGCCGGATCGGCTTGCTTTTCGGAAATTCAGTCGCTAGGGAACACCTCACATCGCGGCCGGTCGTCTAGGATCGGATCGCGGGCCATGGTGGCCTGTTGCGCGCCCGTAGCTCAGCTGGATAGAGCACCAGACTACGAATCTGGGGGTCAGGAGTTCGAATCTCTTCGGGCGCGCCAATAAATTCAATCAGTTAGCGGCGCGACACCGTTTCAAATCGGTTTTTGAAACGGTTTTGAACGGCCGGATGCTTTTTCGTGTGATTTCGCGCGAGTGGCAGCGTCAGGAACCCGACGCTGGCGCGGCGGAGGCGGACGCATCCGAGGCGACGTTCAACTGCTTCGTCCGGCATGACCTTCGCGCATCATGAAAGCGACCACGGTACCGGATAGGAAAGTGAGGGCGGCGATCGAGGCAACCGCCCACGCCAGGCCGAAGAAGTCGGCGATCAGTCCCGCCGACAGCGCGCCGATCGCGTAGCCGAGATCGCGCCAGAAGCGGTAGACGCTGAGCGAGCGGGCGCGCCATGAAGGATGCGACGCATCTGACACCGCGGCGATCAGGCTCGGATAGACCATCGCCGTCCCCAGGCCAAGCAGGAGGCTCGCCACCAGCCACCAGCCAAAATTCGAGGTCAGCGCCGTGAGAAAGAGCGCCGACGCTTGCACCCACATGCCGGCGACGATCAGGCCCTTGCGGCCCCAACGGTCGCTGAGCGGTCCCGTCACGACCTGCAGCACGCCCCAGGTGACGGGATAGACCGCCTTCAGAATGCCGATGCGTTCCACACCGAGCCCGCCGGCTGCGAAGAAGAGCGGAAAGATGCCCCAGCTCATGCCGTCATTGAGGTTGTTCACCAACCCGGCCTGCGAAGCGGCAAAGAGGTTGCGATCCCGAAAGGAGGTCAACGCAAAGACCTCGCGGAAGGAAAGGGGTGATGCCCCGCGCGGATGGTTCGCCAGTTCCGCACGCACATGATCGCGCGTGTCGCGCACGAGCAGGATCGAGAGCACCGTGCCCAGCACTGCGTAGCCGACGCCGAGATAGATCGGGATTGGTCGCAGACCGTAGCGACTGGCGAGATAGCCGGTGAGAAAGGCGGTGATCCCGACTGCCAGGTAACCGGCAAACTCGTTGAGCCCTACGGCGAGGCCACGCCCCTTCGGGCCGACAAGGTCGACCTTCATGATGACGGTCATCGACCAGGCGAAGCCCTGGCTGATGCCAAGCAGCGCGTTGGCGGCGATGACCCAGTTCCAGTCTGGCGCCCAAATGATCATGAAGGGCACCGGCAGGCCGAACAGCCAGCCGAGAACCAGCACGCGCTTGCGCCCCCATTTGTCGGCGAGCTGTCCGGAGACAAGGTTGGCCAGCGCCTTGACGACGCCGAAGCTGACGATGAAGGAGACGACCAGCGTGGTCGAGGCGAGCCCGAATTCCTCTGAGCCGATCAACGGCACGACGGTGCGTTCGATGCCGACCATGCCGCCGACGAATGCATTGATAAGCACAAGCAGCGCGAACTGCCGCCAGTTGGCCTTGAGACCGAGGCTCACTGCTGGCGCCGCGATCGTTGCCATGCGGCACCGGCATTGATGGCTCGGGTGCGCGCGGCGTCAGGCGGCGGGGGAATATCCGCCGTCATGGTAGCGATGCCAAGGCTGCTAAGGGATAGAAGGGGCTTCTCGGCCACGGACTTGTCTCCTCGGGGGCCGTGTGATACGCATCATTCAATAATTATGTTGAATGAACTAGCGTGGCTGCTACCCTGATGTCAATCCGCAATCCGAAGGAGGCACTTTACGAGCAGTTCGCGGTTGTCGCGAAGGCTCTGGGCAATCCGCAGAGGCTGGAACTGATCGAGCAACTCGCGCAGGGTCCACGCAGCGTGGAAGCCTTGGCCGCCAAGCTTGCGCTTCCGGTGGCGAATGTCTCGCAGCATCTCCAGGCGATGCGCCGCGCCGGACTGGTGACGTCAGAGCGCGATGGCAAGTTCGTCAATTACAGGCTCGCGGATGAAAGCGTACTTGCCGCCTTCGCCTCCATTCGAGTCGTTGCCGAGCGGCATTCGGCGGAGGTCGAACGCATCGTGAGGGGCTATTTCGACCGGCGCGACGATATGGAGCCCGTGTCACGGGAAGAACTGGCCGCGCGCATGAAAGACGGGCTCGTTACAGTCATCGACGTCCGACCGCCCGATGAGTTTGCGCTCGGACATCTGCCCGGCGCGATCAACGTCCCCCTCGGCCAACTGGAGCAGCGGTTGTCCGACCTCGCGGCGAAGCCCGAGATTGTCGCCTACTGCCGCGGTCCGTGGTGCGTGATGTCATTCGAGGCGGTCGCATTGCTGCGTGAGCACGGCTTCCGCGCACGCCGCATGGAAGATGGCCTGCCCGAATGGCGTGACGCGGGCTTAGCTGTCGAGGCTTGATCGACTTCAACTTCAAAGTCCCCCTCACTCAGTCCTTTTTGCCGTAGCAAGGTTGACATATCACGTTAGTCCGTGCTAACGCGTTAGTGGTGACTAACGTGAACAACAGCTGGACCGCCCTGGGCGACCCCACCAGGCGCACGATCTTCGAACTCTTGGTCGAGCATCCGCGTTCGGTTACCGAGTTGGCGAGTGCCCTGCCGGTGACCCGGTCGGCGGTCTCGCAGCATCTGAAGGTGTTGAAAGAGGCAGGGCTCGTTGCAGACACGCCGGCTGGCAAGCACCGCATCTACCGCGTCGAACCCGACGGGCTGGCGGCGCTTCGCACAGAGCTCGACCGGTTCTGGATGAAGACGCTCGCTGCCTTCAAGCAAGCTGTCGAACAACCGCGAAAGGAGTGAAAAAATGAACACGCAAGCAGCAGACACCTTGGTAAGGCACTCGATCGTGGTCGAGGCGCCGATCGAGCGCGCCTTCGAGGTCTTCACGGAGGATTTTGGCAAGTTCAAACCCAGGGAGCACAATCTGCTCGCCGTGCCGATCGCCGAGACCGTGTTCGAGCCGCGCGTCGGCGGCCATATTTATGATCGCGGCGCCGACGGCAGCGAGTGCCGCTGGGCGCGCGTGCTGGCTTATGAGCCGCCGCACCGTGTGCTGCTAAGTTGGGACATCAGTCCGCAATGGCGGTTGGAGACCGATCCGAACAAGGCCAGCGAGTGGGAAGTCCGCTTCACTGCCGAGACGGCTAATCGGACCCGCCTGGATCTCGAGCATCGCATACTGGAGCGCCACGGCGCCGGCTGGGAAAGCGTGCGCGATGGTGTCGCCGCCGATCAAGGCTGGCCGCTCTACCTGCAGCGATACGCCGACCTGTTCGGGCGTCGGGCCTGACGGCCACATCCGCATGCATCAGACCGAATCCGGTCTCGCGGCCTGCGTAAGCTCAGGAGTTATTCGCGGTGGCGACACTGCCGCGAATAACGTCCCTTCCCTACCCGGGGCCCGACTAGCGTAGGCGCATTAATCACACCGACCAGCATGCCCAACGCCGCTTCGGATGCGGGGACGGCTCCGCGCGAAGCGGATGATGGCTGACGAAGGTCAGGAACGGTATAGGCCACAATCGTCACGCATTTGTGAGCTGTGTTGATAAGCCTATTCGGGATTATGGGTCTAATCTTCGACTGTGCGTCGCCTTAAGTGTCAGTAGAATCGTCCGTGCATGGCCCGCCGCTCAGGGATAAATGCTGATGGAACGCAAGCTCGCGGCAATCATGGCCGCCGATATCGTCGGCTACAGCCTGCTGATGGCTGAAAACGAGGCTTCCACCTACGCGAAGCTGCGCGCTGTTTTTGATGAGCTCATTGATCCGACCATTGCCCGCCATGGCGGGCGCATCGTCAAGACGGCGGGAGACGGCTTTCTCGCCATGTTTCCCAGTGTCAACGAAGCGGTTGATGCGGCGCTGGCCATACAGGAAGGCTTCGACAAGGGCCCGTTCGAGCTTCGCATCGGCATCAATCTTGGCGATGTCATCGAAGATGACGGCGACGTATACGGCGACGGCGTCAATGTGGCCGCCCGTCTTGAGGCTATGTGCGATCCGGGGCAGATATTCGTCAGCGGCGCCGTGGTGATGGCGGCCGACCGCAACAGCGCGGACAGGTTCGTCCGCATCGGCCGCAGGCGGGCCAAGAACATTCCCGAACTTCTCAACGTCTACCGCGTAAGGCGCGCGGGCTCTGCGTGGTCGCCATGGCGGCACGTGCCGCAGGTGCTGCGCAGCACCGCTGCCCGCTGGTCTTATGGCGTAGCCGCCATAGCCCTCATCCTCATCGGCACCCAAATCCAGCCGCTCCCCCTGGCAGCCATGGTCAGCCGCATCCCGGGGGTCTTGTCGATGGACCAGAGCCGCACCGACCCCCGGCCGTCAGTGGCGGTCATGCCTTTTGCCGCGATGAGCGGCAGCGGCGAGCAATCGTATTTCGCGGACGGACTGGCCGAGGATGTGACGACAGCCCTTGCCCGCAATTCAGAGCTGCAGGTCATCGCGCGCGATTCCACCTACGCCGTGCACGGGCAGGGTACGGACGTGCGCAAGCTCGGGGCGAAGCTCGGCGTTGATTATGTGGTTGAAGGCAGCGCCCGCCGTGAAGGCGACCAGCTTCGCGTGTCGGCGCAGCTGATCGACGTCAAGACAGGCGCGCATCTGTGGTCGCGCAGTTTTGACCGGCAGGTCGCCGACGTGTTCACCGTCCAGAGCGAGCTGACCACTGAAATCGTCGCGCAGATCGCGCCCTATATCGGCAGGAGCGAGGCGGCGGCGGCAGCGGAACGCCCGACCGACAACCTGCAGGCCTATGACCTCGTGCTGCAGGCCCGCAACCGCTACCGGCACGGCGGCGATGACCCGCAGGAGATTCTGGAGGCGCGGGGCCTCTACCAGCGCGCCCTTGAAATGGACCCGTCCTATGCGGCCGCCCGCGCAGGCCTCGCGCTGACCTTTATCGCCAGCGTGGCGCAGAGGGGTGACGGCCGGGAAAACGCACCGGAACTCCATCTTGGGCTTAGCGAAGCTCGGCAGGCGGTCCGTCTCGACCCCAATCTTGGCCTTGGCTATCAGGTCATCAGCTTCGGGCTTGCCCTGCAGGGCGACTATTCAGGCGGCTTGCAGGCCGCGCGGCGCGCTGTCGAGCTCAACCCTAACGATCCCGACAGCATGATGGCGCTTGCAAAGGCGCAGGTTCGCTTCGGGCAATATGATGATGCCGTCGCCAACGCAGAGCGGGCCCGCCGCCTTCATCCTATGGCGCCCGAGTACTACGCCTATGTGCACGGGCAGGCGCTCTACGCGGCTGACCGCCGCGATGAGGCTTCCGCCGTCATAGAAGAGTGCCTGATCCGGGCGCCGCGCGATGCAAACTGCCTTCTGATTCAGGCCGCTTTGCAGAGCGGGGGCGGCGAGGTCGAGGCAGCCCAGCAGACGATGGCAAAGCTGGTCGAGGCGCATCCGGCATTCTCGCTGGAAGCAGAGCGCGCTTACCGCCGGTTCGGTGACAGGCCGCTGATGGAAGAGTTCCTGCAGGACCTCGCAAAGGCCAAGGCTCCTGAGTCCGCCTGACAGTTTTTACAGATCGACTTCAATCATATAGCGGTGCCCAGTTTCATCCATTTCGGCGCGCCAATTTTTGCCATTCCACGACGCCAACACCGAAAATCGCCGCTGGAACTACGTCCGCCGCTAACGGTGGTAAGAGTCGGTCGGAGCCGGTACGTTGGCGGGTGAAGGAAGTTACGAGCAGCCTATGACCGACGCAGCACGTCCTGCCATTCGAGATGACGGTCGATCTGCGCTTTTGCGAACGGACAAAGCGGAATGATGGCGACCCCTTCGCGCCGCGCAACCTCGACCGCCTGGCGTACCAGTCGCTCGCCGACCTTGCGGCCACGCAACGCCGCTGGAACTTCGGTATGGTCGATGATGATCAACCCTTCGCCGGCCCGGCTATAGGTCATCTCAGCTTCGATGCCGTCGACGAGCATCCGGTAGCGTCCCTTCGATGCGGTATCCTCCCGCTCGACCTTTTCGACGGTCAAGGGAGAGGCAGGGCCCGGCTGCTCGGCGTCATGCGGCCGCACCTGACCGCGCCGACCCGGCATGCAATCCAGTAGGTCGCGGTCCCATCTTCCGAGATCGGCCGCAGCGTCGTAGGTCGAGACGAGAAACTCCATAAGCGCCGCGTCGGGATTTGCAGCCGACTGAACGGCATCGTACGGCAGGATGAATTCCGATAGGCCGACATGCCAGAACGCGCCCTCGGGCCGGACCGAGGCGCCCCGGAAGCCACTCGGCGCCGGATAGGCGTAGGCGTAGAACGCGGGGTAATCGATGCCGCCACCGCCGGGCCAGAAACCGGTTGAGGAGACCTCGCGGTCGTAGGCTTCCTGTGCCACATCGTTGGGCAATGAAGGAATACCGCCGGGATGGAGAGGCGCGCGCCGCCCTGAAAAGCGGGTGACGGCCAGGTCAAAACTGCCCCAGAACAGGTGAACGGGACTGGACTTGCCAAGAAAGGAGGTCCGGAACCGATTGAATACCCTGTCGACCGCCACCGATGCGTGATGGAAGCGCTGAACGGCTTCCCGGTCATAGGGCCGGTCGCGATGATCTTCGGTGAACGGCACGGGGTTGGGCACCTCGTTCGGATTGCCGTTAAAGGTCGGCGTGCCTCCAAGTTCGGAAATCAACTGCACGAAATTGGCGTGGAACGCCGCGACTGTGGATGGCCCGAGCGCAAACGATGCCTTGCGACCATTGCCGCATGTGCCGACAACCATATGGTCCCGAAGGTCGAAGAGGATCTCAATGCCTGGGCCGTCGGGGATCGGCGAGGAGGTCAGGCCGCGCGGCGTGATATAGAAGGTCGCGTTCCAGGAATGGTTGAGCCATGGAGTATGAGCAAGCCGATATTTCCCTGCGATCTGCAAATAGAGATGCAGGGCCGAACACGTCTCGCGCCAGCCGAGGTAGTCCAGGTGGGGCCACTTGTTGCTCATTCTGCTTTCTCCATTCAGAAACATACCCGGCACGCGACGCGTCATCTCGTCTGAACCGCCCAGGTCCGTGCACTCAGGCGACCTCGTTCTAGCGCCGGTCAGTCTTAGCGCCGGTCAGTCCGGTATGGAATGTACTCATCTCGGTCATCGATCGGGAGATCGAAACGTCCCTCGCCCCAGTCCTCGGCGCGCCATTCGTCCTTCGCTTCTTCGATGCGGTCCTTCGAGGAGGCGACGAGTTCCACCAGATATAGCGCGGTCCGCTGAGCGTTGCGCCGCCGCCCGGTTCGATTGCTGGGTTCCAACTCATGCGCGTCATCCTCACTTAGGCCGTCCAGACAGCCTCGCCCTTGCCGATGCGAATGCCCGATTTCGACCAATCCGAACCGCGAGCGGGAAGAGCGCTTTCGGCCCGACAAAATGCCTAAACTGGCGAGCGACCGCCTCCCCAACTAGTCCTGTGATACGTCAAGCTGTGTCGCAGTAAGTGGAACGTGCGGGCAATGTCGTCGAGCTCAGCGGCTCGCAGAGAGCGACCGTCGAACGCAATTCTTTAATAAGGCTTCGCCCCGTTCGTGTTTTGACGGTCGAGACCCCAAACGTCCGGATTTCGTGCGAAGTACTCGATCAGCATCTCGGTGAGGACCCGGACTTTCCGTGTCGGGTGCTTACCCGGCGGTCGGACGACATACGCGCCTGCCGAAGGTGGGGGATAGCGTGTCATAATCGGAATGAGCGCTCCGGAGGTCACATAGCCATATGTGATGCAATCAGGGAGCCAAGCGATGCCGAGACCTGCCACTGCGGCGGCGGCAAGCGCCGCAGCGTTATCTGCCTTGAATCTGCCCTGCGGCTGAACTGTGACGATCTTGTCGCCATCCATGAACTGCCAGGCTTCCGTCCCCTGCATGAGGGCCTGATGGGTGACGAGCTCATCTGGCGTCTGAGGTGAACCGCTTGCTTTGACATAATCCGGACTTGCGACGAGCTTTCCATAGATCGGTCCGATGCGCTTCGCGATCAGGTTGGAGTCCTGAAGGTACCCGACCCGGATCGCGCAGTCGAAACCCTCTGCGATCAGATCAACGAAGCGATCGCTGTAGGAGGTATGGATGTGGAGCTGGGGGTGCTGATGCGCCATTTCCGCAAGCACGGGGGCGAAGTGGGTCGGGCCGAAAGTAAGTGGCATGGCAACTCTCAGGCGGCCGCGCAGCTCACCGGTTGGGAGGATCGTTTCCCTGGCCGTATCGATCTCGGCGCTGGCTCGGGCCGCATGATCCCTAAACGTGATCCCCGCTTCTGTGAGCGCGGCGCCGCGGGTCGTTCGTGCAAGAAGCTGGACGCCAAGCTCCGCTTCAACCCGAAAGAGCCGCCGACTGACGATTGACTTGGAGACGCCGAGCCGGCGGGCGGCGGCCGATACGCCCCCTGCATCGGCCACTGCAACGAATGTCTGTAGGTCTTCGATGTCCAATTCGGCGTTCCTCATTTCGCGACACAGCTTGCCCTACTATGGCACTACCGCATCGCGGAAAGGAACAGCAAATTGCGCCCAGGCAAAGTCGCCCGCTGGCGTATGTCTCCCGTGAACCCATTGCCGTCCATAGCGGCAGAGAAAGGAAGTTTTTATGACCCCTCGTAACGGCCTTTGATTCGCTTCTTCGTCCTGAAGACTCGGTCCTCGTTCTGATCGACCACCAACCTTATCAACTCGCGAACCTGAACAGCCACGATCCGCATATGGTGGTCAACAACACGACCGCGCTGGCGAAGCTAGCAAAAGCCTTCAATGTTCCGACCATTCTCACCAGCGTGATAGCGGCGCGCGGTGGACTTCTCTTTAAGCAGATCACCGACGTATTTCCGGACCAGGAAGTCATCGATCGCACCTGGGTGAACACCTGGCAGGACGAGAATGTGGTGAACGTCGTCAAGGCGACCGGTCGCAAGCAACTGATCATCGCCGGCCTGTGGACCGAGGTCTGCGTCGCAATGCCTGTCATCCAGGCCGCCGGCGAAGGCTGGGACGTGACCGTGATCACCGACGCGTCGGGCGGGATTTCGAAGGAGTCTCACGAAGTTGCCATCCAGCGCATGATCGCGGCCGGCGCGAACGTGATGACCGTGATGGCGCGCGCTGGCGAATGGCAACGCGATTGGGCGCGCACCGAGCATGTCGAGGAGCTGACCGAGATTCTCATCCAGCACTTCGGCGGCAGCGGCATCGCGTATCTTTGGGAGCAGCAGCTTCTCAACACGCCGGTGCGGAGCGAAGGCTGATCCGAGCCGGATGGCGAACATTTCGGTGAGCATCGGGCCGCCGCCCGGGTTGCGCCGATGCCGATTGTCGTAAGTCAGGCGACACAGCACTTCAGCAACCATCGGCTCTCGCCGCTTCGGAAAGGCATCAGTTCGCAAACTGTCATCGAGGCAGCCTGTTGAACTCACAGCGAGATTTGATCCGGGATCGCTACCATTGCGCCAGAATTTGGTAATCAGAACGTCAAAAAATCTGGCAGCGGGAGCCTGTTTTGCTCACACCCGAAATTCGGCGGTCCCGATCAGCCGATGAGTCGCCTTGAGTCAGTGCTGCGATAAGCAGAGAACAATCCAATTCCTCAGGGAATGAAAACCTTAGGTCACTCTGAGTCGCCATACGAAGCGATTTCAATCTGGCTGTCTTCGCGGCGCGTTCGGCACGCTCAGCCTCAGCCATCACCTTCGCTGAGCGAGTAATTTGCCTATTTTCCAGCCAACACATCTGTTCGATCCCGCAAAAAATTTCTTCTCGGACGCTTGCCGTAGTTTCCGGGCGGATTTGCGCGACCACCAAGGCCAGTTCGGATCCGATTCCGCCTTTCCTCTTGCCAGGCCCTTTTTCGCGCCGGTACGCCTTAATGCCCTGACTCAATTGCGCTTGTCGCCCTTCATTGTGATGAAGTCGGTTCGATCGTTGACGCTAAGATTCGCGTTGCCGCCAGGCGCGGGCCGATCGCCTTGGCAATAGCCGTTGGCTTGGCGCGCGGCGCCAAAGCGCGAGTAGCCCGAGCCGTGCAAATCATACTGCTTACGCTCGATGTGGCTGCGCTCTGGCCGGCGCCTATCAGGGGCCATCACCAAGATCGCCGCGGCAAATGACTAGCGGAACAGATACTTTGATAGCTCTGGATCGCCTCGTCTCCACATAATGTTATCCAGAAAGTAGTGATGCACGTTGATGAATATCCACGCTATGAAGAGGATCAGCGACGAGCCGAACACCTCTTTGTTGTACGGAACCAAAACGGACAACGCGATCGGGACCAGCCAGAAACCGAGAATCCCCAGAATTCCACCAACAATGATAAACCCAGCACCCGCAGCCTGTACATCGGGCCAAGAACGGACAGGACCTTGAATTCGGATTCTGTAGCGGCATTGTGCTGCTCATCACCTCAGCACTGGCGTCTGGCGCGCGAGCCGCTTGAGAACATAGACGCCCGAGATGTACAGCCAGGCAGTTGCTGCAGTCCTGTCCTCTCAGATCGCCGGGCCAGCATGGGGCATCAAGGTGACGTAGATCATGAACCCTATCGTGCAGATCGCTGCGAGCGAGATCGGCACGCCAAACGGCACAACGCCTTTGCGGTCCAGGTGCTGAACGTAGAGGCGGAAAGCGCCTGCGGGCAGCATGAACGGATTTTTGACGATCAACGCTGTGGCGAGCGCGAAAACCAGCAGCAGTACGGAGAACACAAGGAGGCCGCTGCCGCCGATCAGCAACGGCACCACCGCCATCAGCTTGACGTCGCCGGCCCCGACCTTGCGCAAAGCCCAGAACGGAAACAGCGCAACGAACAATAAAAGGCCGGCGATTGCGCTCAGGCCCATGTCCCACCACGACCCGGATTGCACCGACAGGAGCTGCAGCGAGCCCAGACCCAGGCAAAGCAGCAGCAGCACATTCTGGTTGGATATCTTCTGGGTGGTGAAGTCGAGCCAGGCAATCCTTGCCAGCAAAGGAATAGCTAGCCCCTTCAGCAGCAGCGATGCGGCGAGCAACATGCTATCGCCTTACCGCTCGAGATTCTTTACGCTGGACGACAGGAGCTTCAGATTGTTGGCCACGGTCGGATCGTTGGGCGCCAGCTCATAGGCCTTGAGGAAACTGCTGCGCGCGTCCTGCAGCTTGCCGCGCAGCAGGTAGGAATAGCCGACATTGTTGTAATATTCGGGCGTCCCGCCGACCAGCCGGTAGGCTTGGCGATAGGCGTGGTCGGAGAGGTCGAAGCGGCGGATGCGATCGCTGGAGGCGGCCAAGCCCATCCAGGCACCGCCATCGTTGGGCGCCAGTTGCGTCGCCTTGTAGAACAGGGCGCCGGCATTGCCGTAGTTTTCCGCGCGGAACTGGTTCTTGGCTTCGGCAACAGCCTGGTCGGAGGCATAGTACTCGACGTCGCTGACCGTCTTCAGACCGTCGAAAGCATCGCCAAAGGCTGTCACATCACCTTTCGAGGGCTCGTTGGTGCGGACGACGCCGCTATCAGCCGTCTGACAGCCGGAAAGCACGATGAGCAGCAAACCGGCTACGGCCGCGAGGCGCATTGGCCCTGTCATTTCGTCCCCCAAAAGAGTTCTCTCCGACTCTGTATTTCGACCAAAGCACAGACGTGCCTAGAAGAAAACACCCCTCATGCGAATGATCACCGGCAACATGATGATCATCATCACCACCGGGAAGATGCACAGTCCCAAGGGGATCATCATTTTGACCGGCAGCGAATTGGCACGCTCCTCGGCACTCAGAATTCTCTGGCTGCGCATTTCGTCGCTATAGACGCGCAGAGCCTCGGTCAGGCTGGTGCCGAGTTCTTCCGATTGCCGAAACAGCACTGCCAAAGCCCGCGCTTCGTCAAGTCCGACGCGGTCAGCGAGTTCGCGCAGTGCTTCCCGCAACGGCTTGCCGGCCCGCAGTTGCAGCGTCATGATCGACAGTTGAATGCCTAGCCATTTGTGCGTGCCGGCCAGTTCCTGGCTCACGCGCTCGACCGCCGCCTCCAGGCTCATGCCTGCGTCGGCACAGGTTATCATCATGTCCATGAAATCAGGAAAACCGCGGCGGTAGACCTGCTTTTGTCGTTTCTCGAAGCGATCGAGCATGACGCTTGGAACCACGAGACAGGCGAGCCCGAACAAGGCGGAACCGATCAACGGTACCAAACTGGGGAGTTGCGCTGGGAGCACCCGCGATAACAGCGCATAGGCGGCCAGAAAGCCGACACAGACCGCGCCAAGCCGCGACAAAGTATAAATGAGCGGAGCGCTCGATTGATAAAAGCCGGCGCGGAAGAGCTTCGCGTCCAAGGCGCTGGGTTGGTCCCGCTCCTTTTCGATTGATCGAAAATATGCATCGACTGGCCGCTGCGCTGCGATCTTGGCAAGCTGTTCCTGTCCAACGAGCGAACGGCGATCGGCAATACCTTCAGCCATCAGGCTTTGTGCGACCAGCTTCCGCGTCTGCAGTGCCGGCAAAAAGACGAGGGAGCCGAACAGGAACAGGGCCACCGCCGCCACGAAGACGGCAATGGAGACCAGAACGCTGAGATCCTGAATAGCCGAAAACAAGATTATGTCTCGCACCTGTCAGAAGTCGAAATTGACCATTCGATACATGATAAAGTCACCAAACAGCGCCCACGTCCCGAAAATCAGGAACACAGGAAAGATGATCGGATCGCCCCAGACGGTGCCGTAGTAGGCCGGGGCAACAAGCTGGAGCGTCAGGAACATCACGATCGGGAACAGCGAGATGATCCATGCCGATACACGGCCTTCGGCCGAAAGCGCCCTGATCTTCATCCTGAGTTTCTGCCTTTCGCGCAGCACTGACGAAAGATTGGACAGGATCCCAGTCAAATTGCCGCCGGTCTTGGCCTGGATCGACAGCGATACCGACAATAGATGAAGGCCCTCGAAGCCGACACGCTGCGAAAGTTTCCGCACCGCCTGTTCCATGCTGAGGCCAAAGGTAATCTCGTCGGAAACGATGCCGAATTCGGTACCGAGCGGATCGGGCATTTCGCGGGCGACGAGACCAACCGCCACGGAAGCTGGATGTCCGGCGCGCAGCGAACGAACGATCATGTCGAGTGCGTCAGGGAGTTGCTTCGCGAATTTCTGTATCCGCTTGTTGCGAGCGCGGCGAAGAACCAGAAGCGGCAGCACAAATCCGACAACTACAAAAACAATGGACGACACCAAGGTCGAGAAGCCTAGAAATATCGAGAGCAGCAACGCCGGTGCCAGCCCTGCTAGAAGGAACTTCGCGGCGAAAGACAGCGGATTCCCGGTAATGCCGGACTGGGTATAGAGCCTGTTCAGCCAGATCAGGCCAAAGAGAAAGTCGCCCGAGGCTGTCAGCCCGCGCTCGCGCAGCAATCCTTGCAGGGTCCGTTCGGCCGGAACGTCATCAGCAAGCCGCCTCAGCCGATGGTTGATCGCGCCAATCCGTGACCGGCTCTTGGCAAAAGAAAGATACATAGCCTCGCCGGCGAGAATAACCGATGCCGCCGCAAGCACGTAAATAAAGTAGAGCAAAGTCTGACCGGTAGGCATCAGAGGGCAACCTGCGGATTGAAAGCATCCTTGGCGAAGTGGTGGCCCAACGTTGCTGCCTCCGGGGCAAAGCGTGGACGGACGCCAGTAGCGCGAAAATCGCCGATGATCTTTCCTTCCGGCGTCACCTCCCGGCGAACAAAATGGTAAATTTCCTGAAGCTGGACGACATTGCCTTCCATGCCGGTCAGTTCGGAGATGGAAACGACACGCCTGCCACCGTCCGCAAGACGCTGCGTCTGCACGATGATGTCGATGGCCGACGCGATCTGCGCTCGAATGGACTCATGGGTCATCGGCATGCCGGCCATGCCGACCATCTGTTCCAGCCGCGATATTGCATCGCGCGGCGTGTTGGCATGGATTGTGGTCATCGAACCTTCATGGCCGGTGTTCATCGCCTGCAGCATGTCGAAGGCTTCCTCGCCGCGAACCTCGCCGACGATGATGCGGTCGGGCCGCATGCGCAGCGCGTTCTTAAGCAGTTCGCGCTGGCGGACCTCGCCTTTTCCCTCGACATTGGGCGGACGCGTCTCCAGCCGGCCGACATGCGGCTGCTGCAGTTGCAGTTCCGCGGCGTCCTCGATGGTGATCAGGCGCTCCCTGGCCGGGATATAGCTCGACAGCGCGTTGAGCAGGGTGGTCTTGCCGCTGCCGGTGCCGCCTGAAACCAGGATCGACTTGCGTGCCTGCACGGCAATGCGCAGAAGATCGATCATCGGCTGGCGGATTGAATTGAACACCATCAGACGTTCGAGCGAATAGGGATTCTTCGAGAATTTGCGGATCGACACCAATGGGCCGTCGACCGAGATCGGCCGCACCGCGATGTTGACACGCGAGCCGTCTTCCAGTCGCGCGTCGACCATCGGCGCCGATTCATCGACGCGCCTGCCGATGGCCGAAACGATCTTGTTGATGACGCGCAGCAGGTGCGCCTCGTCGCGAAAGCGGATTTCGGTCTCCTCGATCATGCCGCGCCGCTCGATGAAGACGCGCTTATGGGTATTGATTAATATGTCGGTGATCGAGTCGTCCTTGAGCAGCGGCTCGATCGGCCCCAGCCCGAGCATCTCGTCGGCGGTCTCGCTGGTCAGCCGATCGAGTTCGCGAGCATTCAGCGGCACGGCGCGAGCGCGCACGAATTCGCGCACGATCGGCCGGATCTCGTTAAGGATTTCGTCCTTCGATGCGGTTTCAAGTGTGGCAAGATTGAACCGGTCGATCAGGTGACTGTGCAGTTCAACCTTGAGCGTCAGGAAATGGTCGCCATTCGATTCGGTGTCGGCTGCAGGGGAAAGCGCCGGCGCAACAGGCAATACCGCAATCGGCTCAAGCTTTGGCTCAATCCGCGGTTCGCCTGGCCCTTTTGTGAATCGACCCAGCATGACGCTTCCCCCGTTTAGTCCCCACGCTGAAACTAAGCGTTAACCAAGCTTGGCACAAGCGCCAGCCGCACCATGCAACTTAATACTTCAGACATAGTTAAGATCAAGCATCAGAAAACGCGACGTTTATTTGGTCAGCGCCGCTGTCCTAGGGAAAACGAGGACTCGCATTTCAATGCACAGTGCTTTTCTGCCACAAAGGCGTCATGGAGCCCACCTAAGGCCTTAGATATAAAGGGATATGCAGCATCGCTAATGCTGCCCCACTTCCGCCATACCACGGCCAAATTGTGAACGAATGGTTAAGACGGGTTGAAAAACGAGCCGAATCAATGTTTTGGTCCGCCTGAGGTCGGGCAATATTCTTGCCAAATCATGTATAGGAAAGTTAAGCAATCGTTAATCCCATTTGACTCTGATTTTCGTCGGGACTTAGATCGAGATGACGGGGGATGCTTGGGTATGGATTTCATCCTTGGCTCGTCTCGTCGGGTTCAAACCTCCAAAGGGAGAAATTGGCATGAAGAAGCTCATGACGATGACCCGGCAGTTCCGCGACGACGAAAACGGCGCTGCTATGGTCGAATATTCCATCCTTCTCGGCATCATCGCTGTTGCGGTCGTTCTGACCGTTATTGCCATCGGCGGCTGGGTCACGGGTCGTTTCGCGGGTCTCTGCACCGCGCTCGACGGCACGAGTGTTGGCACCTGCAACGCGGCTGCGGGCACAGGAAGCTGACCGCCTAATCACAATTCAGGCCCGGATCGTCCGATCCGGGCCTGAATTCAATCTCGGCAGACGAATTCCCGCACTGTGGGCTTGGGGCTTGGGTCTATGCGCGCCAATACAGTTATCATGATCGTTCTCGCCGGCGTGTTCGGCGTTCTGGCGGTGGTGCTTGCCAATATCTGGCTGGCCAGCCAGCGCAGCGCCATGGCGAAGGGAGATGTCCAACGCGACACGGTCGTCGTGGCTGCCGTCGCGCTGAAATTCGGAGACACGCTCACCGCCGATAAGTTGCGCGAAATTGCATGGCCGGCGGGTGCGGTTCCGGCCGGCGCGTTCAAGACGACCAAAGAAGCCCTGGCCGGCGACGGCACAAAACAGGCGCTGCAAGCGATCGGCACTAACGAGCCCATTCTCGCAACCAAGATCACCGGTCCCGGCCAGCGCGCCACGCTTTCGGCGGTGCTCGGCGAAGGTATGAAAGCTGTTTCTATCAGGGTCAACGATGTGCTCGGCGTCGCCGGATTTGTCTTCCCCGGCGACCGGGTCGACGTGCTTTTGACGCGTACGGCGCGTGGCGAAGGCGGCGCGGACAGAAGTTTTGTCGACGTGCTGCTGCAGAGCATGAAGGTGCTCGCCGTCGACCAGGTCGCCGACGAGAGCACGGAGAGCCCGACTGTGGTGAAATCGGTGACGCTCGAGGCCAGCACCAGGGACGCCCAGAAGCTTACCCTGGCCGCCGGTGCCGGCCAGTTGTCGCTAGCGCTTCGCCAGGCCGCCGCCAGCAGCGGCGAAACGACCGAACGCGTCACGCTTTCCGACCTGACCGGCGACACGCCGGCCGACGTCGCCGCAAGGCAGGCCGAACTCGCCAAGCAGGCAATAGCCGAGGCTGAAGCCGCAGCCGAACGTAAGCGCGCGGACGACAAGATCAATGGGCTGACCCAGGCCGTGGAACGGGTGGGAAGCAGGCTCGACCTGTTGAGCAGCGCAAAACCCGTTCCGGCAGTGGCCTCAGCACCCCAGGTGCAAGAAGTGGTTAAGGAAGTGATCAAATATGTGCAGCCGGAGCCGCCGGCGCGTGCGACAATCGGCGTCTTCAGGGGTGTGAAGCTCGAATCCTACGACGTGCCGCGACAAAAATAACGCTAGGGTATTGCCGAACGAATCGGCAAGGGGGGTAGTCTAGATGCGCATGTTCCGGGGACCACTGGCGGCTGCCGCGCTGGCCTGTTCGGTCATGTTACTGCCGATCGATCTTGCTGCTCATGCAGCCGATCGCAAGATCGATGTATCGAACCCCAGCGTCCACCGCATTTTCCTGCCCATGTCGCAGTCGGTGACGATCCAGGTGAACGCCACGCTGGGCGACATCGTCGTCGGCGACGAGAAGATCGCCGACGCCCAGCCAATGACCGACCGGACGCTCTATGTCATCGGCAAGACCGCCGGCACCACCACCGTCAACCTCTTTTCAGAAGACAAGCGCTCGCTTGGCGTGATCCAGATCGAGGTCGGCGTCGACGTGAGCGACATGGCGCAAGCGATCCGGCAGGTGGCGCCCAGGTCGCGCATCGATATCGGTTCTATCAACGGCAAGGTCAGGCTTGGCGGCCATGTCAAGGACGGCGCCACGCTGGCGGCGATCATGGAGGTCGCCCAGCAATATGGCCCCGACGCGATCATAAACGCAGTGACCGTCGACGATAGCCAGCAAGTAAACCTCGAAGTGCGGGTGCTGGAGGCCAAGCGCAATGCCGGCCGTGATCTTGGCGTCTCGATCAGGAGCACCAATGGCAGCGGCACGACCCGCACCGGGACGGGGATTGCCGCCGTCGATGAGGACAATGTGGTGCTGGGGCCGGGCGGTCTGCTTACCGGCCTTCTTTCGAACACCAACCCGTTCGCGGCGCTGATCACCCGCGTCATCGACAGCAACATCAAGGTCGACCTGATCATCGAGGCGCTCGAGGCCAAGGGCGTGGTGCGCACCCTAGCCGAACCCAACCTCACCACTCTTTCCGGTGAGGTTGCCAGCTTCAATGCCGGCGGCGAAGTACCTATCCGCGTCGACGACGGTGATGGCGAGATCAGCATCGAATACAAGCAGTTCGGCGTCAATCTGCTGTTCACGCCGGTCGTGCTCGCCAACGACAAGATCAACATCAGGTTGGCTCCGGAAGTCAGCGACCTCACCGGCTTCACCACCGCCGGTGACCCGATCTTCACCAACCGCAAGCTGTCTACCGTCGTCGAGTTGCGCGACGGCCAGAGCTTCGCGGTCGGCGGTCTTTTGTCCAGCAAGAACACCAAGATCCAGCGGCAGGTGCCGTGGCTCGGCCAGGTCCCGATCGTCGGGACGCTGTTCCGGAATTCAAGCAACCAGAAGGAAGAGACCGAACTGGTCGTGATCGTGACGCCGCGTATTGTGCGGCCGGTAAAGCCCGGGGAACAACTGGCGACGCCGTTCGACAAGACGCGGCCCGCCAACGACCCGGAACTCTTCATCCTCGGTCAGCTCGAAGTGACCAAGGACATGGTTCGCAAATATGAACTGGGCGAAGGCGTGGTCGGCCCCTATGGCCACATGCTCGACCTGAAATCCAAGGACAAGATGATCTATGTCAAAAAGAAATAGCGCCTTGATCCTGCTTTTGTGCGCCGGCGGGCTGACGGGCTGCGCCGCCGACTACCTGAACAATTACGAAACGGTGACACTGGCTGCCGGCGACACGCAGAAATACAATTCGCTGCTGCAGACGGTCGATCCGCTCAATCCGGCCTCCAGGAACACGGCGATCGAAGGCGACGGCGCGCGCGCTGCCGCTGTTGCCCAGAGTTACAAATTTCCACCACCACCACCGCCGCCGCCGGCCATAACGGTCAACGTCGGCAACACCGGGGTTGAATAGAAGGGTGCGGGTTTAGCGTCAGGCAAAGCGACTGGCGTCAGGGGAGCAAGGGCCATGCTGCGGATTGTTCGCGCGTTCTGGCACGATCAGAGGGGAATAGCGCTGATACTGGTCAGCATCACGCTGCCGGCGATCATCGGCTTTTCCCTGCTGGCGATCGATATGAGCCGGGTCAACAACCTTCACAACGATCTTCAGAAGGGGGCGGATGCGTTTGCGCTCGCGGCGGCAGCGGAACTGGACGGAAGCAGCGGTTCCTGGGCGCGGGCCGAACGCGCTATGGCGACACTCGTAGACAATGAAAGCAATTTCTCCACGGCAGGCAGGTTCACCCTTACCTCCGGTCAGCCGGGGGGCACACAGCCCTGCAACAATGCTGGCAACATTTCCTGGTGCTTCCTCAAGGCGATCCCTGCCAACGACGGAACTAGGATTACAGCGGCCAATCAGGCCAACTATCTTGCGGATGCCATCCAGGCTGTCGGAGAGGCGGAAACACGGTTCATCCAGGTGACAGTCGCTCCCCAAGGGTTTGCCGCGATCTTTCCCGCCTCATTTGTGACATCCGGCGCCAGCGACAGCTTCAATGTCGGGGCAGTCGCGGTAGCGGGCTTCACCTCCGGCGTCTGCGATTTCACACCGGTCTTCATGTGCAACCCCTATGAGATGGTGAACGGGACAAACAATGCCGGCGGCTATACGCTTGAGCAGGCCGTTGCCAATCCGGCCGTCCGTCGCAGGCTGATCGAACTGCGGAAGGTCGGAAACGGGGCTGCCGCTGGTCCAGGCAACTTTGGCTTCCTCGAGCCCCCGCAAGGCGTCGGAAACGGAGCTCAAGCGCTGGCCCAGACGATCGCGACGTCAACCCCGGTCGGCTGCTACAATGCCGAGAACGTAACGACGAAGACCGGTCAGAATGCCGGCCCGGTGCAAGATGCCTTCAACGTTCGTTTCGGGATTGGAGCCAACGGTAACCACTTCGACAGCCCCGAGTACGGTCCGGCCGCCAATGTCCGAAAGGGGGCGATACAGACCACCGGCAGCACTAATCAATGCCCTTCCATGAACAAACTTTCATTCACCGAAGCCGGAACGATGGGCCTTCCGCGCGACGCGACCACTCCGTATCTGGGCGGCCGGATGGGCGACGGAAATTGGAATTTCTCTGGCTATTGGAGCACCAACTTCGGTTCAGCTAGCTATCCATCTTCATGGAATACGACCAAGCCGACGCGCTATGAGGTGTACCGTTACGAGATATCGGCCGGGTTGGTGGGCACCGCATCGACCGGTGGAGAGATTGGGACACCGTCGGCAGCTTGCCAACCGCCTGTCACCACAGTTGATCGTCGGCTGCTTTATGGCGCGATCCTGAACTGCAATGCGCTCGAAGCAGCGGGCCACGATCTGTCCGGTCACAGCACTAATCTGCCCGTCGAAGCCTTTGCCAGCTTCTTCCTCACTGAACCTGTTCCCTCGGCGTCTGAGGACGCGTCGGTGATGGTCGAACTGGTCGACGTAACCGGCGGTGCCGGCCAGGGCACGCTCGACAGTTTCCTCCGCGACGAAGCTCAGCTTTACCGGTGATGGCGATGATCGGAGGGCTGTACCATCATCTCCACAGATTTCGACGCGAGCAGCGCGGCACGGCTCTCGTAGAAATGGCGCTGATCGCACCACTGATGCTGGCGTTGTCGGCGGGCGTGTTCGAGTTCGGCAATCTGATCCACAAAAAGCTGCTGATGGAGGCTGGCCTGTCGGACGCGGCGCGCTTTGCCGCGCGCTGCAACAGCCAGCTGTACACCAAGGCCGGGCTAGCGGCGATCAACTGCGCAGATATCGCCACCAACATCGCGGTATTCGGCGATGCCGCGGGGACAGGGAGTGCGCGCATTGCCGGCTGGCAGAAGGCGAATGTGACAGTGACCATTGCCGCCTCAGGCTCATGCCATGACGCGGTGGTCGCAGGTGTCACCCGATATCGCGCTACAACTGCACAGGTCTGCATCGTCAGGGCGGCGGGGACGTTGGCCTATAGCGGCATCGGAATGCTGTCGCTGGTCGGCATCGGGCCGATGACCCTCAATGGCTTTCACGAGGAGCGGTTGATCCGGTTCTGATCATGATCAGGCGTTTCGCAAAATCGGAAGACGGCGCGACGATGGTGGAGATGGCCATCGTATCTACACTGCTGTTTACTGTTGTCCTCGGCTTCGTCGATTTCGGTTACGCCCTCTATCAGTGGAACGCCGCCAACAAGGCCGTCCAGTTAGGCGCGCGCCTGGCGTCTATTTCCGACCCGGTTGCCACCGCGCTTGCGACGGCCGCACCGACGACGACACCGGGCGCTCCGGTCATCGCTGCGGCCTACGGACCATTCACCTGCACTTATACTGCTGGCACAGGGGCTTGCAGTAATGGCGGCACCTTCAATGCCGCCAATTTCAGCCGTATCTTTCGGGGCGACACGACAGTCACCAATGACGATGCCTGTCCGATCATCACCCCAGCCCAGCAACCCACTACGCGGCCTGGAATGTGTCATTTCTTTCCTGGCTTGCGGCGCGACAATGTTGTCATCGCGTATTCCGCCACCGGCTTGGGCTACCAGACCCGGATGGGCGGTCCGGTGCCGACAATCACCGTCCGCCTGCAGAACCGGACCTTCCAGTTCTTCTTCCTCGGCGGCCTGCTCGGGTTCGGAAATCTCACCATGCCCTCCATGCTGAGCACGGTTACAGGCGAAGACCTGAGGAGCACATCGCCATGAACGCCATCAACACCAAGGTGTCCCCGACCAAACGAAAGCAGGTGGCCCTGTTTTCGTCGGATCCGCAGTTCAAGCGCGAGGTGGCGACGCGGCTCGATGCGCTGGCCATCTACGATGTCAGGATTTCCGAGACGGCTGACTTCCTCAAGGGCCCGCCCCCCGAGACGCGCCCGGGCATCGTCATCCTCGACCTGGCCAATGGCGAGTTGCTCGGCGAGCCCGGCATCGTCGCGGCGCGCGCCTTGTGGGCGACCGTGCCGCTGATCGCGGTCTCCGACGAATTGACCTCCGAACAGACGCGCATCCTGGTTCGCATGAACGCCTCGGACTGGCTGCACAAGCCGCTCGACGCCAAAGAACTGCTGAACGCGGTCACCTTCCACGACACCGGCAACCAGGGTACAAAGAGCCGCATCATCACTTTCATCAGCGCCAGCGGCGGCGCCGGCGCCACGACGATCGCTCTGTCGGCGGCGGAATACCTGGCCTCGAAATCCACCGAACGGGCGGCTTCGACCTGCCTCGTCGACCTCGATTTCCAGAGCGCCAATTGCGGCGCCTATCTCAACCTGTTCAACCAGTTCGACCTGGCCGGCATTATCGGCCAGCCGGAAAGGCTCGATGTCGAACTGATGGACGTCATCAAGCTCGCTCGCCCGTCCGGCCTGACCCTCTATTCATTCGAGAGGCCGCAACTGCCGTTTGAGCCGCAGGGCGCCGATTTCGTGTTCCGGCTGCTGGACCTCGTCGCCTACCGGTTCGACGACATCGTCATTGACCTGCCGAATATCGAAACCCCCTGGCAGAATTCCGTGCTTTCGACGAGCGACGAGATCTTCATCGTCTTCGAGCTCAATGTCGCCTCGCTGCGGCAAGGCAAGCGGCTCTACACGAAGATCCGCGAACTGCGCGGCAATTCGGTGAGCATCACGCTGGTCGCCAACAAGCATAAGCGCAAATGGTTCGGCAACCACTTTTCGCGCAGCGAACTCGAGAAGATCTTCAAGGCGCCGCACATCAAGTCGGTCGGCCTGGACAATGCGCTGCTGACCGACGCGCTGAACCGGGCCATCCTGCCTTCCGAAGTGGACGGGCGGGCGCGTTTCAACAAGGACCTGAAGCGGATGTTCAAAGAGCGGCTCGATGACGCAGCCCGGTAGATACCGCATCGTCCCGAGGCTTGCCGGCGCCTGCGTCATCGGACTGGCCTTGGGGATGCCGGCCTGGGAATTCGCCCAAGCCCGATCCGCGCTGTCCGACCGGCCGCCGCTGCCGGCAATGGGTCCCAGCCTGCGCAAGGCGGTTGCTCTCCAAACGGCCGAACGGCCCGGCACGATCATCATCCGCAAGGACGAGAAGGCGCTTTATCTGGTGACCCGGCAGGGCCGGGCGCTGCGCTACCAGATCAGCGTCGGGCGCGACGGCTTTGGTTGGACCGGCATCGTCAAGGTCGGGGCGAAAACGGAATGGCCGGAATGGCGCCCGCCCAGGGAAATGCGCGCCCGCCAGCCGGAGCTGCCGGAAATGGTGCCCGCCGGTCCCTACAATCCGCTCGGCGCCAGGGCACTCTATCTGCTGCGGGACGGGCGCGACACGCTCTACCGCATCCACGGCACCAACGATCCCAAGGGCATCGGCTTCGACGGAACATCGGGATGCTTCCGTCTTACCAACACTGATGTGATCGATCTTTTCAAGCGCGTCTCGGTCGGCGCAAAGGTGGTGGTCCAATGACGATGATCAGCGACCTGGATATGCCGGCAATCGACATTGGGCCGGCAACCCACACTGAAGATCAAGCTGCAGTGGGGAAACCGAGCAATGCAAGGATGATCGGCGTTGTCGCCGCCGGCGCCTTGCTGATCACGGCGGTGAACGTAACGGCCGCGGTCTATTTCTACCGCGGCATCAACGATCTGCGCCTTGTCGAACGGCGGCTGGAACAGCTCGGATCGTTCGAGCAACGGATCGCAGCCCGGCTCGATACGGTCAACAACGGCTTTCAAAGCCGGTTCGAAAAACTGGACAGTCAACTGCAGGGCAGCTTCAACGAAGTCAAAGGCAGTATTGCCCGGCTTGAACAGGAGCTGCCCCTGGACAGTGACGACGACATGTCGAGCATTGCGGAGCCTTCCGTGATCACGACCAGCACCATGGCGGAAGCAGCCACCGATCTCGAAGAAGCGACCGAACCCAGTATCGTCGATGTGCCGCGCCCGCTCAAAAGGAAGATCGCCGCGGCGCCCCCTCCCCCGAACGCCTCCTACCAGCGCATAGTGCAGCCTGACGGCAAGGTCCATTACAAGAAAATCAACTAGTTCCTCTCTACAGAGGATTTGGTTCTTAGCCTGAAAGGGACTGTCGACGGTCGCTGTCGGCCGGCCTTCAGCCGCCAATCTCCAACCCAACGTCTGCGATCAGCCCAAACACCTCAACTTCGTCATCCCAGGGTCTGCGCCGCGTCGCTTCGCTCCTTGCTCCGCCCTGGGATGACGAAGTTGGCACGGCTGTGCCCCGGGGTCCTAGAGATCCCGCTGCAGAGCAATAAGCCGTACGGCGAGCGCTTCGGAACGCTGTCGCGCTTCGCAGAGAAACGCAAAATGACAGTAGGCGCAGGCTGCAGTGCCGAGACCCAGCACCAGACTGTTCTGCCATGTGAAATCGAGCACCAGCGAGAATGGATGGCCGCTGGGCGCGGTGAACGCCGCTATCGTGCTCGCTGTTTCAGAATGGCTGCTGGAAGCGATCATCAGCCCGGCGAAGAGCAGAGCGGCGTGGTTGGCAAGGAAGAACGCGGCCGACTTTCTCGTCCGGCAAGCCATCCAGCAGAGGATCGATGCGGCGATCAGGATAGCGGCATCAAGGACCATTGAACCGCCGAGATAGAGGTCGACCTGCTGCCAGAACATCGTGGCCAAAGGGCGCAACTCAGCCCAGATCCGCCACAGGGCAGGGCTGGCCGGATAGGTTCCGAGCAGGAACGTCGCTGCTCGTTCCCCTGCCAGAATGAGAAGAATGAGAGCCGGGAAGGCAAAAAGCAGTAGCGGCTTGCGCGTCATGTTCCCTCGCCAATCGACAAGCAGAATAGACTGCAAAGATTGCGCGAGGCTTAAGGAAAGCGCCGCGAACAGCATTGATCACAGGCGCAGGCGCTTGCCGCAACCGCAGCGAGCGCCCGTTTTATGTGCCATTTTTGCTACATTCCCGAAACTTATGGCCCGAATTCGGTTCTTAGCCGGCCCTAGATCAACAAACACTCACGTATTCGAAGAATCTGTCGGATAATTTGTCAAAGCTTCGGTGAGAAGGCTTGGCCATAAAAAGTACCGGGCAGAAGCGTGGGTGGGGTAGAAACGAATACGATAATCAAAGTGGCCATTGGCAAGCGCCTTGGCCTCCTGATCACATTTGCGATTTCGACGATCGAACGGGATGGCGAGGCTTATCCGATCATCCCGGGCGTGATCTGCTCTGTCGACATCAAGACCAGCCGCAAGACGATCCTGAGTTCCCTTTTGAAGCCGATCAACAAGGCGCGTCAGGAGGCCATGAGTGAGCGCTAGCGCCACCTCTCCCTCCACCAATACCGATCAGCGACTCCTGCCGCTCGCCAAGGAGGATTTTGGCCTGGAATTTCGAGTTGTGGCGCGTGGCGGAACACGCCGCGGGATCCGTCTGGAGCGGGCTTTTTGGATATCGCTGAAGCAGATGGCTGAGAGCCGGAAGTGCTCGATCGGCATGCTCATAGATGAGATAGCCGGAGTTCAGGCACAGAGTGGCAATCTGACATCGGCGATCCGGGTAGCCTGCATACGCGGACAGGCGAAGGAAAACGTGACGTTGAGTAAGCTCGCGTCAATAACGACAATTAACGCCATACTGGTTGCCTGCCCCTCGCCTGCATTTGCCTTGACGTCATCGAAGAAGATCCTGACTTTCAATGTTCCGTTCCAGCAACTGGTGAAGCGCCAACTGCCTTCCGGACCAAAGGACGATGCGCGGCACGACCTCAAGCTGGCGTTGGACCTCAACGTCGCCGACATTTTTGCGCGCCTCGACATCAACGGTGAAACGCCGGTCACCAGCGGATTTGTCCTCGGCACGGGCGAACGTCGGTACCGTGGTCAATTGAACGTCGTGCGGGCGCCGGTGATCGAGCCGGAGCTGCTGATGGCGTTCGTCTTCGGCTGACCGGTTCCGGCGGTACTGAACGGTCAATCCTGGCCGAAGACGCTTCGCACTGCATTGCCTCAACCCGAGAAGCGGAGCGCATCGACGAGCAGGGCGAAAGCCGGCGACGCTTGGCGACGGCTTGGATAGTAGAGGTGATATCCCGGCCAGGGCGGGGACCACTCCTTAAGCACCCGCATCAGGCGGCCGCTTTCCAGATGACGCTCCGCGACATCCTCCGGCACATAGGCGAGGCCGAAACCAGCCAGCGCCGCCTCGAGAATCTCGAGGGTGCCATTGAGGACAATCTGGCCGTCCACCCGCACCTTCAGCTCGCGACCATCGCGCTCGAAATCCCAGGCCCAAAGCCCGCCATTGATGGAAAAGCGCTGGTTGATGCAAACGTGTTCGGTCAGCTCCTGCGGCGTCGTTGGCGGCGGCCGCCTGGCGAAATACGACTTCGTCCCGACGACGGCGAAGCGGATGTCCGGTCCGACGCGCACCGCGATCATGTCTTTTGCAACACGCTCTCCCATTCGCACGCCCGCGTCGAACCGTTCGGCAGCAATATCCGTCAGTGCGTTGTCGAGGAAGACCTCGACGGTGACGTCGGGATAGTCCGGCAGGAGCTTCGCCAGCTTCGGCCAGATGACGGCGTTGAGCGCGTGATCGCTTGCCGTGAGGCGAATGGTGCCGGCGGGCTTCTCCCGCAATTCGCTCAATGCTTCGACCTCGGCCTCGATCTCCTCAAAGCGCGGGCCGATATTGCGCAGCAGCCGCTCGCCGGCCTCTGTAGTCGAAACGCTTCGGGTCGTTCTCGTCAGCAGCCGAATGCCCAGCCGCTGTTCCAGATCGCGGACCGTGTGGCTGAGCGTGGACTGCGAAATTCCGAGCTGCGCAGCGGCGCGCGTGAAGCTGCCCTCCCGCGCAACCGCCAGAAAGGCCAGAAGCATATCTGTTCGTCCGCGCTGCATTTATGGTTTCGCCCCATAAGTTTGGGCGGATTATACGGACTAATCGAGGGAACTGCACACACTCAATCGATCGCGATTGCCGAGAGCACCGCAAATTTCCCGGACGGTGGCGCGAACCCGTCTGAGCAATGACGATGAAGGAAGAACCGGCGGCAGTTCATTCGCGTCGCTGCCATTCATGGCCCCGACCGATAGGTCCTATCGGGGAGCGGGCGCTAATCAAGGCGCCTCAAGCGCCCTAAGCTTTTAGCGTCGCACACGCACCCAGCGTGTCTTCGGGCCGGGGGCCATCCATATCTTGGGCCGCGAATTTGGCGGATCATCACGAAAGCGACAATCGACATGTCTGATAGCCAAAGAACTTCGACAGCCAGTTCGGACATAACGCGCCGGGAGCTCATGCAAGCGGCTGCTGTGACTGGCGGTGCTCTTTTAGGAGAACAATTCGTGCCCGGAGCTATATCTCCGGCGCTGGCACAGGCTGCCGGCGCCGCGACGGCGCCGCTCGATGTGTCGCTGCGCATCAACGGGACGGAGCACCGGCTTTCGCTCGACCCGCGCACGACGCTGCTGGATGCGCTGCGCGAGCACCTGCATCTGACGGGCTCGAAGAAGGGCTGCGGCCTCGGCCAGTGCGGCGCCTGCACGGTGTTGATGGATGGCATGCGCGTGAAGGCGTGCCTCTCGCTCGCGGCGCTCGCTCAGGGCCGCGAAATCAAAACCATCGAAGGATTGGCGCAGGGCGATGAACTCCACCCGTTGCAGGCGTCCTTCATCGAGCGCGATGCCTTCCAGTGCGGCTATTGCACGTCGGGGCAGATCATGGCCGGCGTCGCCTGCATCAGCGAAGGCCATGCCGGGTCGCCGCAGGAGATCCGCGAATGGATGAGCGGCAATCTGTGCCGTTGCGGCGCCTACGACCATATCGTCGCGGCCATCCAGGACGCGGCTGCCGTGTCCAACTCGTCGCAGGAGGGCTGAGCCATGCATCCCTTTGTGCTCGAACGTCCGCGGGATCTCTCTGCCGCACTCAGCTTCGGCGCTCAAGCCGGCCGCAATGATGCGCCGGTCGAATACATCGCCGGCGGCACCGACATGGTGCAGCTTCTGCAGGAGAATGTCCGCCGACCGGATCGGCTTGTGAGCCTCGCGGGAGTTCTCGACGACGGCATCGAGATCGGTCCGCAAGGCCTGAGGCTTGGCGCCGCCGCCACGATGGCGGAGGTGGCCGCCCATCAAGCTGTGGTCGAGCAGTTCCCTCTGATATCCCAGGCGCTGCTGAATTCGGCGAGCCCGCAGGTCCGCAACCAGGCGACCATGGGCGGCAATCTGCTTCAGCGCACACGCTGTCCCTACTTTCGCGATGTCGGCTACGAGGCATGCAACAAGCGCGTGCCTGGCTCCGGCTGCGCCGCATTGGACGGCGAGAACCGCTGGCACGCAGTTCTCGGCACGAGCGACAACTGTATCGCCGTTCACCCGTCGGACCTCGCGGTTGCCCTGGTGGCGCTCGATGCGTCGGTCGAGCTCCGAGGAACTGGCGGTGACCGTTCCGTGCCGCTCTCCGATCTCCATCGCCTTCCCCGCGATACGCCGCACCTCGAAACCGTCCTGAAACCGGGCGAAGTGATCACCGCGATCACGGTCCCGGCCAGGGCGGCAGGACTGCGGTCTCACTATCTCAAAGTACGCGATCGCGCCTCCTTCGAGTTCGCCGTGGTCTCGGCCGCAGTCGCAATCGAGACGGACGGCGCTCGCATCCGGCAGGCCCGCGTAGCGCTCGGCGGCGTTGGAACGAAACCCTGGCGCCTGTCGAACGTCGAGACCGCTCTCGCCGGCGCCGACTTCGAGCCAGCGGTGCTCCGCCAGGCGGCGGCGCTCGCAGCAGACGGCACACGGGGTCGCGGCCACAACGGTTTCAAGATCGAACTCATGCAGCGCGCCATCGTGCGTGCGGTCGAAATCGCGGGAGCACGCGCATGACTGCTGCCTTGATCGGAAAATCCGTCAGCCGCGTCGATGGCCGCCTGAAAGTTACCGGCGCCGCGACCTATGCCGCCGAGTTTGAGGTACCCAACCTCGCCCATGCCGCCGTCGTCAGGAGCATTGTCGCGAACGGCCGCATTGCATCCATCGACACGGCGGAGGCCGAACGGGCGCCCGGCGTAATCGCGGTTGTGACGCACAGCAACGCGCCCAGGCTCGCCTACCAGCCGCATAAGGGCCTCCCGGACGCAGCCGTTGGCGAGCGCCTGCATGTGCTGCAGGACGACCGAGTGACTCACCAGGGCCAGCCGATCGCGCTGGTGGTCGCCGAGACGCTTGAACAGGCGGTTTACGCGGCGGAGGTCGTGCGGGTTACCTACCGGCACGAAGCGGCGGCCACCGACATGGAAAGCGTCGATCCAGTTCTGCCTACCGGGAAACCGGCGGAGTGGGAGATACGGCGAGGCGAACCCGACAGCGCCTTCGAACAAGCGGAATTCCGGGTCGACCAGACCTATGTGATCCCGCGCGAGAACCACAATCCGATAGAGATGTTCGCCACCATTGCCTCATGGCAGGGCGACAGCCTGACCCTGTGGGACAAGACACAATGGGTGCACAACGTCGCCGAGGAGATCGCCGCCGTGTTCGGCATCGCTGCCGAGAACGTCCGTGTCATCTCGCCCTTCGTCGGCGGCGCGTTTGGTTCGGCGCTGCGCTGCTGGCCGCATGTCACGATCGCCGCGCTGGGCGCCCGTGTAGCCGGACGGCCAGTCAAGCTGGTGCTGTCGCGGCGCGAAATGTATTACGGCGTCGGCTACCGTCCTCACACGGTGCAGCGGGCCGCGCTTGGCGCCTCCCGTGACGGCCAGCTCCAGGCCATCCGGCACGAGGGCCACCAGGAGACCTCGACCTACGAGGAGTTCACCGAGGCGCTGCTCAGCGCGACCCGGTTCCTGCACTCCTGCCCGAACGTCCACACGCGCCATCGCATCGCGCCGATGAACGTCCACACGCCGACCTACATGCGCGCGCCCGGTGAGGCGAGCGGCATGTATGCGCTCGAATCGGCCATGGACGAGTTGGCGGTCGCGCTGAACATGGATCCCATCGAACTGCGGTTGCGCAACGAGCCGGACCGGGACGAATTCAAGGACCTCCCGTTCTCGAGCCGTTCGACCAGGGAATGCTACCGGGCCGCCGCCGAGCGTTTCGGGTGGGCACAAAGGAACGCCGCGCCGCGCTCCATGCGCGACGGGCGCTCGCTGATTGGCTGGGGCATGGCCAGCGCCACCTATCCGATGAACTATACACCCGCCTCGGCCATGGCCCGGCTCTTGCCGGACGGCACTGCCGAAGTGATGAGCGCAGCGAGCGACATGGGACCCGGCACATGGACATCGATGACGCAGGTCGCGGCGGACACGCTGGGCCTGCCGATCGAGCGGGTCAAGTTCACGCTTGGCGACACCCGCCTGCCGCGCGCCCCTATCCACGGCGGTTCCATGACCATGGCGAGCGTCGGCAGTGCGGTGCAGGCGGCTTGCCGCAAGGCGCGCGACGACGCGCTGGCACGCGCCGGCTCCAACGATCTTGAAGAGGCCATGGAGCGTCTCGGCCAAGTCATCGAGGCAACGGCCAACGTCGCTCCCGGAGATGAGACGAAGCGGTTTTCCATGCACGCCTTTGGCGCCGTGTTCGTGGAGGTTGCCGTCGATCCCGATCTCGGCGAGACGCGCGTGCGGCGCATGGTCGGCGCCTATGGCGCCGGCCGCGTCGTCAACCCAAAGATCGCGCGCAGCCAGTGCATCGGCGGCATGATCGGCGGCATCGGCATGGCCCTCATGGAGCACTCGGTTGTCGACCCCCGCAACGGGCGCGTCACCAATGCCAATCTCGCCGAATACGCCGTGCCGGTGCACGCCGACGCGCCGCCTGTCATGGACGTGATCTTCGTCGACGAGCACGACCCGCACGTGAACCCGCTCGGCGTGAAGGGCCTCGGCGAGATCGCGCTGGTCGGCGTCGCGCCGGCGATCGCCAATGCCATTTTCCATGCTACCGGAAAGCGCGTCCGCGAACTGCCGATCACGCCGGACAAGCTGCTCTGACCCACCTCGTCGAAAACGGAGGGGCTTGAGACATGATCATCACCCGCAGGGACGTCCTCGCCGCGACAAGTGCTTTTGCCGCTGTGGCTGCCGCAGGCCAGGTTGGCGCAGCTTCTGTCCAAGGAAGGAATGAGACAATGAAGATCACCCGAGTTGGATCACAGCCGTCCGGCCCCGGGCCGGCCGATTATTTTACCGGAGCCGTGCGCATCGATCCGCTCTTCCAGGCGCCCGACCCGGCGCGCGTCGGTGGCGCCAGCGTCACGTTCGAGCCTGGCGCCCGCACCGCCTGGCACACGCACCCACTCGGCCAGACGCTGATCGTCACGGCCGGTCTCGGCTGGGTCCAGCGCGAAGGCGCGACGGTCGAAGAAATCCGGCCAGGTGACGTCGTCTGGATTCCGCCTGGCGTGAAGCATTGGCACGGCGCGTCTGCGACCACGGCGATGACCCATCTCGCTATCCAGGAATCGCTTGATGGCAAGCCGGTCGAATGGCTGGAGAAAGTCAGCGACGAACAATACCGCAGCTGAACGTCAGCGGCACCCGGCGTCAGCACCTCTTCCCTTCTCCCCTTGTGGGAGAAGGTGGCCGAGCGAAGCTCGGTCGGATGAGGGGTGTTCCAGCTTGGCACCGCCGCACTCCGTCCAACACCCCTCAACCGTCTTGGCGCTGCGCGCCAATCCACCTTCTCCCACAAGGGGAGAAGGGAAGATCACGCCTCGAGCCAGACCTATCGTGTCGGCATCGATCCACGCAACGAATGCTTGACCTAAAGTTAACTTGAGCTTGTAGCATTGGCTTGCATGGATGGAAGGAGCATCGGCAATGCTGACCAATATGGATTTCCACGGACTCCGCGTCGCGGTCACGGGTGGCACGTCCGGCCTCGGACTGGCGCTTGTGCGGCAGCTCGCCGCGCAGGGTGCGAGCGTCGCCTTCGTCGCACGCACTGCCGCAAACGTCGAGCGCATCGCTGACGAGACGGGCGCACACGGCATTGTCGGCGACCTCGGCAAGAAGCACGACATCTACCCGATCGCGTTGCAGGTGACCGCCAGCCTCGGCGGGCTCGACGTCCTGATCAACAATGCATCGAGCCTCGGGCCGGTCCCCCTTGCGCTGCTTGCCGACACCGAGTGCGAGGATCTGGAAAAATCGCTTGCGGTCAATCTCGTCGGCGCGTGTCGGCTGACCAAAGCGCTGTTCGGTGCGCTTGCCACGTCGGCGCGCGAGGGCCGTGGCGCGCTGGTGATCAACATCTCCAGCGACGCGGCGGTGAACGCCTATCCCGGCTGGGGGGCGTATGGTGCGAGCAAGGCCGCTCTTGCCCATCTGACGGCGATCTGGGACGAGGAGGCGAAAGACGATGGCATAAGGTTCCTCGCGCTCGACCCCGGCGATATGGACACCCCGCTGCACGCGCTGGCGCTTCCTGACGCCGATCCGGCCACCTTGAAGCACCCGGATCTGGCAGCTGCCGAGATCATCGAAAAGCTGCTTGACGGATTGCCGGTCGGCGCAGCACTTCGCGCCGAGGCACGTGGATGATTGCCGCCGACCGTCCGGATCGGCGCTCCGCCAGGCTGTTGGTGGTCATGGCGGACGGCGCGATGACCGACCTGCCGCGCGCTGACCTGGCGAAGCTGTTCGAGCCCGGCGACCTGGTCGTCGCCAATGACGCCGCGACCTTGCCTGCCAGCTTGCACGGCACGCATGTCCCCAGCAGTGAAGCGATGGAGATCCGCCTGGCGGGCTGGCTGTCACTTGCCGATCCAACGCGATTCGTGGCGATTGCCTTCGGTGCGGGCGATCACCGCACGCGCACCGAAGATCGGCTGCCGCCGCCTCCACTGTCACCGGGCAATCGCCTTCGGCTCGGCCCGCTTGAAGCCGTTGTGGAGCGCCTTCTCGACCATCCCCGCCTTCTCGAGCTGCGCTTCTTGGGCAACCGCGCAGCTGTGCTTGCAGGACTGGCGCAGCACGGCCGGCCGATCCAATACGCGCATGTTCCCGAGCCGTTGGCACTTTGGGATGTTTGGACGAAGATTGCCGCCCGGCCGGTTGCGTTCGAGACGCCATCGGCAGGCTTTGCGCTCGACTGGCGCACGCTTCAAAGCTGGCGGCGGCACGACGTCGGCTTCGCAACACTCACGCATGCCACGGGCATTTCCTCCACCGGGGATCGCGCGCTCGACTCGCGCCTTCCCTTCGACGAGCCATACCGCATCCCCGAGCACACCACGGCGCAGGTCGCGCGGGCGAAGCTGCGCGGCAGCCGCATCATCGCGGTCGGCACGAGCGTCGTGCGCGCGCTTGAGGCGGCGGCCAATCCCGATGGCAGCGTGCGTGCAGGAAATGGCATTGCGACGGGCCGCGTCGCGCGGGACACGCCGCTTCGCGTGGTCGATACGATTCTCACAGGCGTCCACCAGCCGGGCGAAAGCCATTTCGAGCTCCTGCGCGCCTTTGCCGACGATGCTCTGCTCGCCAACGCCTCCGCAGCCTTCGCCGCGTGCCGATACCGCACGCATGAATTCGGCGATTCCATGCTGCTCATCGGCAACCGCTGTATTGGTCGCACGACCCAAACCGTGCGCGAGACGCAGCCTCTACTCTATAGGCGATCCGAGATCTTGGTTTTCCAGGGCTTCCGGAAAACCATGTTTTAACAGGTAATTGATTTAGAATACCTATTTTGACCTTAGTAGCTACGAATCGAGGGTCAGGAGTTCGCATCTCTTCGGGCGCGCCAATCGGCAGTACATTCCAAAATCGTGTCGCGACGTCCAGTTCTGACCCAACGGCGACTTTTTGTCTGGACCGTCGGTAGGTCTCGTCAGGGTGGAAACCGGAGTACGGCCAGAGAACTGTCCTTCCAGAAGCGACGCGGGATCAAGGGACGTCGCCTGGCCGGACGTGACGCGCAGGAGAGGGCATCTTTGCAACCGCGACGATCACTCCGGCACGCCGGAGATGCCCAACGCCTCGACGTAACTCTCGGCGAACACCTTGTCTCGCCACGGGTTGATCTGTCTCTGCAGGGTGAGCGTGTAGGTCGGGAACGCCTCCATCAGCCGCCGCGCCGCGGCCTGCGCCTCATCCAGCCGGTTGAGTTTGACCAGCGCCATGATCATCACCCGGTGCGAGGAGCCGTAGTTCGGCATCTCGTGCAGCGCGCGCTCTCCCCATGCCAGCGCTTCTTCGTAGCGCTCGAGCATCAGGTAGCTCATCCCGATGCCGGAGAGCGCGATGCCCTTCTCGGGGTCGACCGGGCTCAGCCGCATTGCCCTGTGAAAATGCTCGATCGCGACGAGCGGGCGGCTGGAATGTGCGTTCACCCAGCCGCTGCCCGTATGGCCTTGCGCCGAATTGGGGTTGAGTAGCAGGGATCGTTCGATCGTGCCCAGCGCCATCTCGTAGTCCTTCGCGCTGTAGGCGATCACCTGCGCGGCGAAGCGTAGGCTCGTGGGGTCGTCGCGCGCTTCAGCCAATACCTCGCGCGCCATGCGCGCGGCGACTCGGATATCGTCGGGCTCGTGCCAGCACTGGCTCACGGATAGGCTGCGGATATAGGCGCCGAGTGCCTTCGCCAAGTTGAAGCTGGGGTCGATGCTGAGCGCCTCGTTGGTGAGCCGGCGCACGTCGGCAAAGCCTTCGCGCGTCATGCTGTAGAAGCGCGGCAGCGCGCGAAGGTAGAGGTCGTAGGCGCTGATGTAGTCGGTCGGCTTCATGCGCGCCTGCTTGATCTCCTGCAGCCGGATGCTCGGCTCGACGGCGCCGACGACGCTCTCGGTCACCTTGTCCTGCAGGTCGAAGATGTCGCTCACGTCGCCCTCGAAGCGGTCGGCCCAGACATGGTGTCCGCTGATCGCGTCCACCAACTGCCCACTGATGCGCACCCGCGATCCTGCTCTGCGGATGCTGCCTTCGAGCACGTAGCGGACGCCCAGCTCGCGTCCGACCTGGCGCAGGTCCACCGCCCGGCCCTTGTAGGTGAAGGACGAATTGCGGGCGATCACGAAGAAGGAGTTCACCCGGCTCAATCCCGTGATGATGTCCTCCACCAGCCCGTCGGCGAAGTATTCCTGGTCGGGGTCGCCGCTCATGTTGGTGAAAGGCAGAACCGCGATCGAGGGTTTCTCGGGCAGGGGAGGCAGTGCAGCCACCGAGGCGCTGGCGTCGGTCTCGACGCGGTAGGCGCGCACAGGCCGCTCGATGTTCTTGAGGCGCAGGTCGCCGAGCGGCGTGAAGCCGCAGTCGAGCTTGCCCTGAAGGTGGTCGTAGGCGGTGCCCGAGACGACCACGGTGCCGGGATCGGCGATGCTTTCGAGGCGGGCGGCGATGTTGACCCCGTCGCCGTAGAGGTCGCCGTCCTCCTCGCAGACCACGTCGCCGAGATTGACGCCGATGCGGAAGCGAATCCGCTCATCCTCGGGCGTCTCCGCCTCGTGTTCTGCCAGGGCCTGCTGGATCGCCATCGCCGAGGTCACCGCATAAACGACGCTCGCGAACTCGCACAGCATGCCGTCGCCGGTGAGCTTGACGATCCGACCCTGGTGCTCGGAGACCAGCGGTTCGAGGAGGTCCTTGCGGTAGATCTTCAGCCGCTCGAGCGTGCCGCGCTCGTCGCGCTCCGTCAGGCGCGAATAGCCGACCACGTCGCAAGCCAGGATCGCTGCGAGGCGGCGCTGCGTGGTTATTGCACCGCTCAGCCAAGCGCCTGCACGCGGGCCGCCCCGCGTCCATGTCCTGCCAACTTCCGGACGCCCTATATGCATGGTGCCCATCTCTCCCAGTCGTCGCCGATACAGAACGGAGAACGCAGCTGACCTTGCCTTCACGAGACTTCGCTATCCCGCTTGCGAGACGTGGAGCGTTCCAGTCGCCGCGCTAACAGCCAACCGACGACACGCCCACGCAGCCTCTGGGACGCTGACCACTCTCCCAGAAGGCCGGAAATATTTCCTGCTCTGTGTAACCGGTTGACGCCACCGTGGCGGGTGCTTTGTCACCGCGATGTAACAGCGAGATGCCCTACGAACGCCCGCATCACACCAGACGTTCGCGCTTAGAGGTGTGCTGAGGTCGGCAAGTGGCGCAAAGCCGATCCTCCGCTCCGAGAAGTGATCTTAGAAATCAATGGGCGCAGCAATGACATAGCGGTGCCCAATTTCATCCTCTCCGACGCGCCATTTGCAGCCGATAGTCGGTGACCGCAAACGGCAGGACATTTTTTTGTTTCTGGCAGATCAGCGGCGATCGGCGGATGGGAAAGCGCCAGCACATTTCCATGGCTGCCATGATCCTGTTCCGCCGTCGCAACGCCTGGTGATGTCTGATGGATCCACCCTTTGCTCAACTCACCCGCAAAGCGAGCTTGCCGACGTAGTGGGTGGCAAGCGCTCGGTGCGCATCAACAACCCTGTCGAACGGGAATGTACGGGCGACATGGACGTCGAACGGGCCAGAGTCGATCAGGCGGTTAAGCTTGTCGGTCGCGTCCTGGCTGCGTGCGCCGTTGTAGCGAATGAGCTCCACGCCGGGCCGGACTTTTGGGTCGGGCATCGCGCCGTGCGGGCAGGCGACCCGACCGCCGTCGCGCACTGACGTCAGCGCGCGGTCGGCCGCCTCACTGCTTACGGTGACAAGGGCAGCATCGAGGCCGCCGGCGGCGAATTCACGAGCGGCCGCCACCACGTCGTCCTTGCGCCCATTGACGACGGCGTCGGCGCCCAGCCGCTGCGATAGCGCCACGCCGTCATCGCCCGAAGCCACCGCCAATACACGGGCGCCCAATCGTTTTGCGAGTTGGATGGCCATGTGCCCGATACCGCCGCTGGCACCGAAGATCATTATTGTATCGCCCTGCTTTAGGCCGACCTCTTCCAGGCCGCTGAGCGCGGTCAACGCATCCCAGCCCATAACGCCCGCTTGCTCGATCGTGAGCTTGGCGGGGATGAGCGAAACGTTGTCCGCATCCGTCACTGCGTAGGTGGCGTAGGTTCCACCCTTGGGAAGTGGCATGGATGCAGCGTACACCCGGTCGCCTTCCTTGAAGCGGCTAACTTGGCCGCCAACGGCGACGACTGCGCCCGCGCAGTCCCAGCCGAGCACATAGGGGAATGTCGACGGCATTCCGAAAGCCCCGTCGTAGAGACCCTCACGCTCGAGCGCGTCCCACGAGGCCACGCCCGCCACTTCGACCCGGATTAGGACATCGCTCGGCCCGACCTCGGGCACTGGCACGGCTCGCACAGTAACCAGCTCGGCTCCACCGAACCCGTCGATGGCGGCGGCCTGCATTGTATCCGGTTTTGCATTCGACATGCTTTTTCTCCTGGGAACCTGTTGGTCATGAAACGGCCACCGCTTCCAGCGGTCGTCAATCGAGCCTCGCCGACGTGATTTGCTGTTTCGCGCCGGCGAAGCAGGAGTTCGCTTTTTGTAGGCGTTCCATGATTGGTTGATGATGAAGGCTTGGATCGCCTCCTGGCTCTTCTGCTGTCCTGTCCCGGATGGTCGTGCGATATCCCGCTCCAGGCAGCGCACGGGCGGGTTCCGATCCCATACGTCCAGTGTCCAGGGCACCGATTGCAGGCATCATTCCGACATCCCATATTTTGATTGGCGCAACGCTCGGCTCGCTTGTCGTCCGAGGGAGAGCTATGATTTGGGAAGCGCGACACCAATACGCACGGATGCGTAAGTGGTTACCTGCCGGTAAGGAGGGCAAGGTGAACAAACCCACCGAGAATGGTTTTGCAACCGCGATAAAGATGGTCTCCGGCCAGTGGAAGCTGGACATCATCTGCGAACTCGGCGCGACACCACACAGGTTCGGCCGGCTGCGGCAGTCAATTCCGGCGATCAGCGAAAAGATGCTGACGCAGCAGCTGCGAGAACTCGAGGCAGACGGGCTTGTGAACCGAAAAGTCCATCCCGGTTCTCCGGCGAAAGTCGTCTATTCGTTGACGGAAAACGGATCGACGCTCTGTGCTGGGGCAGAGGGCTTATGCCGCTGGGGTGAACAGTTCCATTGCTCGGGTCAGCCGGAATGATCGCCGCGATGAAGCGACTGCGGTTCGCACTTTCACGTCGCTGACGATATATACCCGGCGAGACTTTCCAACGGCCGATGACGAGGATATCGTCGACGAACTGTCGAACCAGCGCCTTGTTGGCCGTCCTCCAGTTTGACAGTGGGGTGCCGGATGCGCGGGTTTTTGCTGTTCATTCTGTTGGTGCTTGCACCGATTGCATCGCATGCCGCCGCCATCCACGACGCCGCGAAAACGGGCGATGTCGCGGCGATTGCGGCAGCGCTCGACGCAGGCGCCGATGTCGATGAGAGCGATGGGCAAGCCACACCACTCTATCTTGCGGTCAGGGGCAGGCATTTTGCGGCGGCAAAACTGCTCATCGAACGCGGTGCCGACGTCAACGCCGCCCCGACGCCGGGTTTTGGGTCCTGCCCTCATGCCGGCTCTGGCGAAACGCCGGATCGATTTGATCAATCTGTTGCTGGAGAGGGGCGGAAATCCAAATTCGCAGCGCAACCGCGAAAACGCCCTTCACATCGCCGCCAGATCCGGTTGCCTCGTTTGCGTGAAGGCACTGGTTGAGGCCGGCGCGGATGTGAATGCGAAGACAAAGGACGGCAAGACATCGCTCCATCTGGCGAAATTCAAGGGGCAACGCGAAGTGGCTGATTATCTCATCGCGCACGGCGTCATCTTGCCAACGCCAGCCCCGATCTCGAAGAAGTTGGCTGCCGCCGACGTGGAGAAAGGCCGAGCCTCCTTCTCCCGCCTCTGTGCCTACTGCCACAATGCCGTGCCGGACGAAGGGGCCAATCAGGGACCGACTTTGTGGAACGTCGTCGGTCGCGACAAAGCATCTGTGGCCAAGAGGCGTTACTCCGACGCCTTGCTGGCATGGCAGGGTGTCTGGACATACGAGGACCTGAACAAATTTCTGCTTGAGCCCATGCTCACGACGCCGGGCGTTTACATGGAAGTGCCGGGTGCTCCGGACGAGACTGAAAGAACAAACATAATTGCCTACTTGCGCACACTCAGTGACAAGCCCATCCCGCTACCCTGAGCCCTCGCGCCCAGGAGTGGCGCGGCCGGGTTGCGCCGAAGCCGATGAGCGCTCGAATTCTGCATGGAGGTCACTTCGCTTCCCCTTGACCAATGACCGGTTGGTCCGATCTTGGCTGGGGCGGCGAGGGCAGTTTATGGGGCGCAAGTCGGACCGCTCCGAACGGTGATCTCAGAAAGGCGCAGCAACAATGTACGAGACCCCAGTTTCATCCTGTCCGGCGCGCCAAGCTACACTTTGGGCCAGACTGCAGTGCACGCTCCGCATGCCCAGCCTTTGAGTTCACCTCGACTTGGCTTTGAGTTGCGCCATCTAGCCAAAAATGAGGCAGCCATGCGTATGAAGTTCCTACTGGTGACATCAGCGACGATGATGGCGACAGTCGTTGCCCGCGCGGACAGTCAGTCCTCGAACACAAGCTCGAATAGCTCGTCGAACAACGGCGTTGTGCGTGAGCGGATTGTCGAGACCTACTGTGAAGACGACTATTGCGAGACCTACGTCAAGCGCAGGGTTTACTAGGAGGACCGATCCTCCCGTCGTTACCAGGACTATGATCGTCGCCGCTATCGCGACCGCTACACGGATGACGACGACGACTAGGGGAAAAAGGCCGCCCCGCTGACGCACGCGAACGCTCGATTTTGGGACCGGATCGGCGGCCCAGCTTCTCCCACCGTTCCGAAATGCTTTTGGCGCACCAAGGGCGAGGATGACGGTTATCGGCTTCGCGACCTTGCGGCGACGAGGATCATCGTCGCCAGAAGGGCTTGGCGATCTCTGCCTCGACCTGCCGTCTCGTCAGACCGATGTCGTCGATCAAATGGGGATTGTCCTTCGCCATTTGCTCAAGTTCCCAGCGAAAGCGTTTCCGGTCGTCCCACGCCGCGATAATGCTTCTCAGGGTCGCCAGGCTGTGCTGCCGACGCAATATTCCCGCCGGCTCCGCCGGCGTTCCCCCTGCCTGATGCGGGGCCGATGCAAGAGTATCGTTCATAGCAACCTCCAGAGGTTTGAGGTCCAGGGACCTTCGACCTGAAAGAGGCTGAATTCTGCAGGATACGAACAGCGTCGTAATTAAGCACTGCCAAATAGTTCTCAAAACTTCCAAACGGGCTATACATACGCCGCATGCAGGGATCGCGCTTTGCCTTTGGTCCGTTCGTGCTTGATTCCGGTGCGGGAACGCTGCTTCGCAACGATGTCCCCGTTGCCTTAGGCTACCGCGGGCTAAAGCTGCTTGCGGCGCTCGTTGGACGAGCCGGCGAGATCCTTGAGAAGGCCGAGTTGATGGACGCGGCGTGGCCGGGCACGGCCGTCGAGGAAGGCAACCTCACCGTACAGATCGCGCTGCTGCGAAAGCTGCTTGGCCCGGCTGCAGATGGCGGCGACTGGATCGCCACGGTTCCGCGCGTCGGCTACCGCTTCACGGGGCCTGTCGAACAACTCGGCGCGAAGCGAAAACCTTTGCCGCTGCCCGGCAAGCCATCGATAGCGGTGCTGCCCTTCGTCAATATCAGCAACGATCCCGAGCAGGAATCCTTCGCGGATGGCTTGACCGAAGACCTGATAACCGACCTGTCCAGGATCTCCGGCCTGTTCGTCATCGCACGCAACTCGGCCTTCGCCTACAAACGAAAGGCGATGGACGTGCGCGATATCGCGCAGGACCTCGGCGTGCTCTACCTGCTGGAGGGGAGCGCACGGCGCGCTGCGGGGCGCGTGCGCATCAACGCCCAATTGGTCGACGCAGTGAGTGGCGACCATTTGTGGGCAGAACGCTTCGATCGCAGCCTGGAAGACATTTTTGCCGTTCAGGACGAGGTCACCGGCAAGATCGTCGAGGCGTTGCTCGGCAGGCTGCGCGCACCGCCGCCGCGCAACCGGCCCAAAAGTCTTGAGGCCTACGATCTCTGCGTGCGGGCGCGCAAGCTGATGGATGACACGCCGCAGACGGCGCGCGAAGCGCATCTGATGCTTACCCGCGCGGTTTCGCTCGATCCGGAATATGCCGAGGCCTATCGCTGGCTTGCCATGAACCACTGGATGGGATGGGTGCATTCCGGCGGACCAACCGAAACGTCCCGTAGCGTTGCGTTGGAACTGGCGCGCAAAGCCGTGGCGATCGATCCGAACGATGCCGGCTGCCGCTGGGTTTTGGCTTACCTGCTTGCTTATGAGCGCAGCTTCGCCGAGGCGGATGCGGAATTCGCCAGGGCGATCGAGCTCGATCCGAACGAGGCCGATGCCTGGGCGGCATTGTCCGACATCGCGGTCCTGGCCGGACGGGTAAAGGAAGGCCTTGAGCATGTTCGCAAGGCGTTCCGGTTGAACCCGTTTCCGGCACGTTGGTACTATCTGACGCTTGGCCAGGCGCAATATGCGGCCGGCCAATACGAAGCCGCCGTCGAAACACTGCGCAGGGACGAGACTTATCGTACAAGCTCACGCCGCTTCCTGGCGGCAAGCCTTGCCCAACTGGGCCGGCTCGACGCGGCGCGCGCCGAGGCCGAACTGTTCCTCGTCGGCAACCCGCATTTTACAACCCGCCACTGGGCCGCGACGGAGCCATTCCGCGACGCTGCGACGCTCGAGCATTTCGTCGACGGCTTCCGCAAGGCCGGTCTTCCGGGGTGACGTGCCGGCTTTCGCACCCTTTGTGCGACCTAGTCCTCAAAGCGACTCGTGGCGTCACGATCGCGCTCGTACCGCCTCGTGAGCGGAAATAGCGGCAACCAGGACTCGCGACGGATTATCCAGCTTTCGTAGGTCGGCATCAGTTGGTCAGGGGCATCCAGCGATCCCAGGTTCACTTCGATTTCGTCTGCGGTGCGCCCGAAAATTGTCGAGCCGCAGCGGGGGCAGAAAAACCGCCCGGCATAGTCGCGCGTCTCGCCTTCGATCGTCACCGCATCCTGGGGGAACACCGCCGAAGCGTTAAAAAGCGCGCCATGGTGCTTGCGGCAGTCGAGACAATGACAGATGCCGACCCGGTATGGGAGCCCCGACGCCACAATCCGGACGTTGCCGCACAGGCAGCCGCCAGTGAATCGGTCCATGCTGCGTCTCCTCCAAAATCAAGCGGTCGCAATGGCTACAACGAACGGCACCGTCATTGCAATTGCCCCGTGCGGGGCCGTCTGCGGGACGCATCGACTTCCGCAGTGGGCGATAGCTGGCTCGCTTGCTGCAGCCGCAGCCAGCTGTAAAGTTCGGACGAAGCGGCCCTTTCGTTCTTGACAATTACACTCGTCAACGCGCATTGACAGGAATGATTGTCAATGTGAGGGCTGCATGCTCGATATCGAAGTCATAGATCGGCCGAGCGCGGCCGCCGCCGCGTTGGAGCCCGTTCGGAGTCAACTCCTTTCAGAACTGCGGGAGCCGGCCTCGGCCGCTACCCTCGCCACACGCCTCGGCCTTAAGCGGCAGAAGATCAATTACCACCTGCATGCTCTGGAGGAGCACGGGCTCGTCCAAGTTGCAGACACGCGCAAGTGGGGTGGCCTGACGGAGCGGCTCATGGTGGCGAGCGCCACAAGCTATGTCGTCTCGACGAGCGCACTGGGTCCGGTCGGCGCCGATCCGGACCGCACCCCGGACCGCCTGTCGGCAAGCTACCTGATCGCGCTCGGCGCCCGGCTGGTGCGGGAGATCGGAGCTCTGCAGCGCGCCGCCACCGGTGCCGGCAAGCGCTTGGCGACCTTGGCGATCGACACCGAAATCCGCTTCCGCTCCGCTGCCGACCGCGCCTCGTTCACGCGTGAATTGACTGAGGCCATCACCACGCTGGCGGCACGCTATCACGACGAAACTGCGCCGCAGGGACGGTCGCATCGCCTTGTCGTGACGGCGCATCCGTCACCAGCCAAACCGCGAGGAAAGGAGGTTCAGTAAAAAGATGCTGCCGGCGATCGCTCGGTCGATTCAGCAAGCATCGCAAAACGGGAGGAGCCAAAATGGCGAACCTGGCTTGGAAAGCACTTCCCAACGCCCGCGGAGTAGCGCTGCAGGGGAAACGCAATTGTCAGTTTCATCCACGCTGGCGGCGCCGACGAATCTTTCCGAGCTATGATTGCCGACTTCGTGCGGGCAAGCCGCTGGGGTGCTTCTGCGCAGTCTGCTCCGCAAGCAGATCAAAGAGCCATGCCACGCCCGCATCCATCATCGCGACCTTGGGAGCGACGGCGTTGAGCCGGAAGCCGGGCAACGGCAACGGGGCATCGAGGCTCAGCACGCCGGAACGCGCCGCATGCATGGCAACGAACCGCCGCGGCAGGGCCGAGATGAGGTCGGTCTCGGCGATGACCGCGAGCGCAAACATGAAGTTCGGAACCGTCAACGCAACCCGTCGCGCCCGGCCTTGCTTTGCCAGATGTTCATCGACGAAGCCGTAAGGATCGCCGCTGTCCGAGACGACCAGATGCTGCATGCTGCAGTATCGCTCCAGGCTCGGATCACGCGCGAACGGATGTCCAGGGCGCATGGCAATGACAAAGTCCTCTTCGTAGATGCAGCGCTTTTCGAAGCGAGGCGGGATGTCATCGGACGGAATGATCGCGATATCGATGGCGTGCGCCTCAAGATCGACAATCGCGCTCCGCCAGACGCGGGCTGGCGAGGGCAAGATCTGACGCACGCCGACGTCGATGCGTGGCGCAATCCGGCTGAGTTCGGCGAGGAGCGGGCGCAGGATCACGGCTGAGACACCGTCCGGTGCGCCGATTGCGAACCGGCGCATGGCCGTGGCGGGATCGAAGGGCGCGGCAGTCGCCATCACGCTGCGCACGCGCGCGAGAACGTCGGCGATCGGCGCGGCCAGTTCCGTTGCACGCGCCGTCGGCACCACGCCCTTGGGCGTTCTCAGGAACAGCGGATCGTTGAGGAGCCGGCGCAGCCGGCCGAGTCCGTGACTGACTGCCGATGGCGTCAGGTTAAGCCGGTCCGCCGCCCGGCCCACGTGGCCCTCTCCGAGCACGGCCTCGAAGAGGACGAGGAGATTGAGATCGGTGCGCGAAAGGTCAATTTCATTCAGCATATTCCTGAAATCATATCATTGGCTTCATCAAGATCAACATGCAATTCTGCCGGCTGAGCTGTACATCGCTCGGACGAACGCGAATGGCGGCTTGCGCATCGGCATGCAGACGCGCTCGTCCCGGGTGTCAGCCTGGAGCAGGGGGCCGCGCTGGCCCGCCGCTGACGCTTGTGCCGGCATTCACGACGAAATTGCCGCGCTCAGAACCTCCCAAGGTTCAGCGCCGCCGCCGTCCTTGCCGGTCGCCAAGATGATTGCCGCCGACTGGCTGCACGGCAACGAGGCGATGCGAGAGACGGTCTAGCCAGTTGGCGCATGACCCCGAAAATCGGAATCGATTCGCAAGCGATCATGCGCCAGATCAAAAGCTACAGCGGACCCAAAGAGATGGCACCGCCCATTACAAGGCCCGTTGCGCCGGCGGCTCTTTCGCCACTGCGGCTTCCTCCTGGCTGAGGGCGCCCGGCCGGAGCTTGAACAGGATCAGCAGCGGCCCGGCGACGAAGATGGAGGAATAGGTCCCGGCGAGGATGCCGAAGATCATTGCGACCGTGAAGGACTGGATCACCTCGCCGCCCCAGATCGAAAGCGCCGCCAGCGCAAACAGCGTGGTCACGCCGGTCAGGACCGTTCGCGCCAGCGTCTGGTTCATCGACAGGTCGAGCAGCTCGGCAATCGGCATCCTTTTATAGCGGCGCAGATTCTCGCGGACCCGGTCATAGACGACAACCGTATCGTTGATGGAATAGCCGACAATAGTCAGGATCGCGGCAATCGAGGTCAAATTGAACTCTATGCCGGCGACGACGTAGAAGCCGACCATCAGGATCACGTCGTGGAACGTCGAAATGATGGCGCCGAGCCCGAACTGCCACTCGAACCTGATCCAGATGTAGACGAGCATCGCCAGCAGCGAGGCGAGCACGCCCATTGTGCCGTTGAACGCGAGTTCGGACGACACTGTCGGACCGACGACCTCGATGCGGCGGAACTCGTAGTCGGTTTCGAGCGCGCTTCTTACCTTCCCGACGGCGGACTGTTCGGCAACGTCGCCGCCCCCCTGGGTGCCGATCCGGATCAGCACATCCCGGGCCGAGCCGAACTCCTGCACCTGCACCTCACCCAGATCGAGACCTGTCAGCCGCTCACGGATGTCGCCGATGTCGGCCTGCTGGCCCTTTGCCTGCACCTCGATGCTCGAACCACCGCGAAAGTCGATGCCGTAGTTCATGCCGACAGTGAAGAACAGCACCGCCGAAGCGATCGACAACAGCACGGACAGCGTGAAAGCGTATTTTCTGAATGCCATGAACGGCACGCGCGTGTCGTCGGGCACCAGCCGCATGACACCGGCGGGCATGGTTTTCGGCCGCTGCCGGCGAAGCCAGAACGCGACCAGCCAACGCGTCAGCGTGAACGCCGTGAACACGGTGGTGACGATACCGATGGCGAGTGTGACGGCAAACCCCTTGATCGGCCCCGAGCCGAGGAAGAACAGGATGACGGCGGCGATCAGCGTCGTCACATTGGCGTCGACGACAGTCGCCAGCGCCTGTTTGAACCCGGAATCCATCGACTGCACGATCGAGCGCCCTTGGCGGTTCTCTTCGCGGACGCGCTCGAAGATGATGACGTTGGAATCGACCGCCATGCCCATCGTCAGCACGATGCCGGCGATGCCAGGCAGCGTCAGCGTCGCCCCGAGCACGGACAGGACGGCTATGATCAGTGCGACGTTCGCGAGGAGCGCGATATTCGCGATCAGCCCCAGTCGCCCATAGGCGAACAGCATGAAGCCGACGACGAGGACCCCGGCGATGATTGCCGCGAACTGGCCCGCCTCGATCGAATCGCTGCCGAGGCTCGGACCGACGGTGCGCTCCTCGACGATGGTGAGGTCGGCAGGCAGTGCACCGGCGCGCAGCAGGACCGCAAGATCGTTCGCGCTCTCCACCGTGAAACTGCCGGATATCTGCCCGGTGCCGCCCAGGATCGGTTCGCGAATCTGAGGCGCGGAGATCACCTCGTTGTCGAGGATGATCGCGAACAGGCGCCCGACATTGGCCTGGGTGGCCTGACCGAAGCGGGTGGCGCCGCGGCTGTCAAAGCGAAACGAGACCACCGGCTCGTTGGTGCGCTGGTCGAAGGTTGCCTGCGCATCGACAAGGTTTTCGCCGGAAACGATGATCCGGTTCTCGATCAGATGCGGAACCCGCGGCTCTTCCGTCGAATACATCACCGTTGAGCCCGCCGGCGGGCGGCCGGAGATCGCCTCCTCGACCGGGATCGACTGGTCGACCATCTGGAAGGTCAGCTTAGCCGTCTGTCCGAGGATATCCTTCAGCCGCTGCGGATCCTGCAGGCCCGGCACCTGGACCATGATGCGGTCCGATCCCTGGCGCTGGATGATCGGCTCGGTCGTGCCGAGTTCGTTGACGCGCCGGCTCACCACCTCGATCGATTGGGTCAGCGCTGCGGCGATCCGGTAGTCGATCCCGGCTTCGGTCAGCGTGAAGCGCAGCAGGCCCGGTTCCGGCTCGGTCATCTCCATCTCGGTCACCGAGCCGCTCATGAACATGCCCGTCGAGATCGGCTGCGCCAATCTTTCGAGCGCGCTCTTCGCCGCTTCGATCTGGCCTTGGTCGCGAATGCGGACCTGGATGGAATTGGCGGTGCCGGCAAGCCCGGTATAGCCGATCTGGGCATCGCGCAGCGATGTGCGGACCTCGTCGCGTGCCGATTCGAGACGTTCGTTGGCAAGGTCCTGCCGATCAATCTGGAGCAGGATGTGCGAGCCGCCCTGCAGGTCGAGTCCCAGCGTCAGCTGCTGCTTTGGCAGCCAATTCGGCAGCGATGCCAGAGTGGAGGCGGGAACCAAATTGGGAGCTGCGTAAAGAATACCGGCCAAGACCGTCAGCCAGATGAGAATGGTCTTCCAGCGCGAAAAATGCAGCATGTTCTTGTCCGTTCAGCCCATATCGGGCGCAAACCGCCTCCGACAAGAGCTTTGGCGTTCCGATCGGCGAGCAACTCGACGAACGGAACGCGGTGTGAAAGTTTTGCGGGTCTAGGGCCGCGGTCGCGGCCAGGTTCACGCCGTGAGAAGCGGAGGCGCGCGCGCATCAAAGGCGCGGATCGGCGACAGTTCCGGCCGGCCGTCAGACCATATGCCAAACGGCGCGGCTGACGCGGTTTCGAGCGGCAGCCGCAAATCCGGGATAATGCAAAACGGTTTGCCATCTCTCGCAATGACAGGTGTCTTGACACGGGAAGTCTCAGCACCGACGTGGCGCGCAATGCTGCGGGCAAGGGCAGTCGGGTGTGTGACCGGCTCGGTCGCGCCGATTTGGCCTTTGGCTAGGTCTTGCGCAACCTGGTCGGCTGTTGCCGCAGGAATGGTCCAGATCAGAAAGAGCAACGAAGCCAGCAGCCGCAGACCGGCACCCAGGCTGAGCACGACGCCGGGCCCGTCCCGTCCTCGGCCGCCTCGTCTCATCCCATCGCTACGGCTTTCATACACTGCGACCAATACGCTTTCGCTTTCGTTGCCTCGGTAAGCGGCGAGCCGCTTTCCTGGTCTAACTACAGCACTTGCGTTGCGAATTGAAGCGCAGCTTTCACGGGACTGGAAGGTGGCTGCAGAAGCTGTTCTCAGGTACCCGAACCGGATACTGGTATACTCGTATACCAGTATCCGCGAATTTGCCTCCCACAGGAGCCTCATCTGCATAGCTTTGGCCACCTTCGTCCGGGACGTTTGCGCTGCGGGGCAACGCTCCACGATCACGAAATATCAGACAAATCGGACTATTTACGAGCAGCCAATGAGTCTCTAGAGTTCAGATCGCGGCTGGGATGGCGCCGTTCTTTCGCTGCCAGCACCCTTGAGGAGGAGGGCGTCCAAGCCGCATTCGACAAAGTTCAGATCAGCGAAAATGACTGGATCAAATGGGAGGTTGAACATGAAATCTGCGATACGAAATGCGTCCGTCGCCGCAGCGGCCCTGGCTCTCGGTCTGTCCTTCACGGCGATCGCCGGTGCCCAGGACAAACCGACGCTGGCCTTCGTCGTCAACGGCGCTTCCGATTTCTGGAAGGCGGCCGAAGCCGGCGTCAAGAAGGCCCAGGCCGAATTGCCCAACTACAATCTCGAGCTCAAATATCCGGAACAGTCGTCGGTCGCCATCCAGCAGCGGCTGATGGATGATCTGGTGACGGCCGGCGTCAAGGCGATCATGGTTTCGGCCGTCGATCCCAAGACCTCGACCGACGGGCTCAACAAGATCGCCTCGGAGACGGCGCTGTTCACCACCGACAGCGACGCGCCGCAGACCAAGCGTATCGCCTATATCGGCTCGTCCAACATCGATGCCGGCAAGCAGGCGGCCGAGATCGCCAAGAAGGCGATGCCCGACGGCGGCAAATGCCTCGGCTTCGTCGGCCTGCTCGGCGCCGACAATGCCAAAGAGCGCATCGAAGGCATGAAGGAAGGGCTCGCCGGCACCAAGATCGAGTTGATCGACGTGCGTGGCGACGACATCGACCAGGCCCGCGCCAAGAAGAACGTCGAGGACGCGCTGGTCGCCAGCCCCGACGTCACCTGCATGGTCGGCTTCTATTCCTACAACACGCCGCGCATCTATGAAGCGCTGCGCGACGCCGGCAAGCTCGGCCAGATCACGGTCGTCGGCTTCGACGACGATCCGATCACGCTCGGCGGCGTCAAAGAAGGCACCGTTGCCGCCACCGTCGTGCAGCAGCCGTTCGAATGGGCCTACCAGGGCATGAAGCTGATGGCGGCCTATCTCGAGGGCGACAAGTCGGGCATTCCGGAGAACGGCCTGATCATCATCCCGACCAAGATCATCGGCAAGGACGACGTCGACGCCTATGCCGCCAATCTGAAAGCGATGTCCGGAAACTGAGCGTCGTCGGCGCTGGCCCCTCATCCCCCTTCTTCCCGTGCAGAACGGGGAGAAGGGCATTGGTTGCAACGCTGGCGAATCCTCCGTTTTTTACGGGGAGAGGGTTAGGGGGAGGGCAGCGCGACGCTGGCGTGACTGGCTCCTCTTGTTATTGACGGGCCTGATCAGGCTCATCAATCTGCGGGGAGGCTGGCCCGCCAACTGCTGTCAGGCATGATGAACTATTCCGACGCATCCATCGGCGCATCCACGATTGCCCCGTTCCTCAGTCTCGAGGCCGTGCGCAAGACCTATCCCGGCGTGGTCGCGCTGGACGGGTTTTCGCTGGAGGTAAGGCCTGGCGAGGTTATCGGCCTCGTCGGCGAAAACGGCGCCGGCAAGTCGACGCTGATGAAAATCCTCGGTGGCGTGACCACACCCGACACCGGCACGATCACCGTCGACGGCGTTGCCCATGACGGGCTGACCGTCGAGGCCAGCATCGGTTCCGGCATCGCTTTCGTCCACCAGGAACTCAACCTGTTCGAAAACCTCGACGTTGCTGCCAACATCTTTTTCGGCCGCGAGCCGTTGCGCGCCGGTCCGCTCAGGCTTGTCGACCGCACCAGGCTGCGCATGCTGGCGGCGCCGCTGCTCAAACGTGTGGGCGCCAATTTCTCGGCCGACACCCCGGTATCGGCGCTGTCGCTTGCCCAGCAGCAGATGGTCGAAATCGCCAAGGCGCTGTCGATCGAGGCGCGGCTGGTCATCCTCGACGAGCCGACGTCGAGCCTGCCCCTTGCCGAAACCGACAAGCTGCTCGATGTCATCAAGGCGTTGAAGGCCGACGGCATCAGCGTCATCTTCATCTCGCATCGCCTTCACGAGGTCGAGCGGGTTGCCGATCGCGTCGTGGTGCTGAGGGACGGCATGCTTGCCGGCACGCTGCCGAAGAACGCCATCAACCACGACCAGATGGTCAAGCTGATGATCGGCCGCATGTTGAAGGAGCGGGAGAAGGCCGCAGAATCGGCGCGCCCGCCCGGCGCCGTCGCGCTGTCGGCCAAGGCCGTTCGCACCAGCGCCTATCCAGACCGACAGGTCGATCTCGGCGTCAGGCGCGGCGAAATCCTTGGCCTGGCAGGCCTTGTCGGCTCCGGCCGGACCGAACTGGCGCGCGTGCTTTTCGGCATCGAGAAGAGCCTTGGCGGCGCGCTCCAGCTTGATGGAAAAGATCTGGTTCTTGGTTCGGCGGCCGACGCTGTGGCCAACGGGATCTTCCTCGTCCCCGAGGATCGCAAGCTGACCGGCATCCTGCTCGACCTGTCGATTGCCCAGAACATTTCGCTTCCCAATCTGCCGGCCCATGCCCGGCGATCCCTGGTCTCTGCCCGTGCCGAAGCCGTCACCGCCGAGAAGCAGAAACGCAATCTCGGCATCAAGGCGCCCTCGGTGGCGACGCGCACCGGCACGCTGTCGGGCGGCAACCAGCAAAAGGTGGTGCTGGCCAAGTGGCTGGCCATGAGCCCCAAGGTGATGATCCTCGACGAGCCGACGCGCGGCATCGACATCGGCGCCAAGGCGGAGATCTACGGGCTGATGCGGGCGCTGGCCGATGCCGGCGTCGCCGTGCTGATGATATCGAGCGACATGGAGGAGGTGATCGGCGTCTCCGACCGCATCGCCGTCATGCATGAGGGCCAGATCTCAGGCATTCTCGACAAGGAACAGTTCAGCCAGGAAAACGTGCTGCTGCTGGCCGTCGGCAAGCAGCCGAAATAGCTTTTGTTTGGCGCAGGTTCCGGTCGCAAAACCGCGCAACACTTTTGCGGAACCTGCTTAGGCAGGCATTGGGGAGAAGACGATGAGCAAGAAAGATCTCGGCCTGCTGATCCTGATCCTTGTGGTCGGAGCGGTGGTGGCGATCATCAACCCGCGTTTCCTGCTGCCGATCAACCTCGCCAACACATCGAACCTGATCGGGCTGTTCGGCATCCTGGCGATCGGCCAGGCCTTCGTCATCATCACCGGCGGCATCGAATTATCGGTCGGCTCGGTGGTTGCGCTGCTCGGCGTCCTGTTCGTCGATTTCATCGCCACGCGCGGCATGGCATGGCCGGTGGCACTGCCGCTGATCCTCGTGCTCGGCGGCATCATCGGGCTGGCACATGGCTGGCTGATCACGCGGCTCAAATTGCAGCCTTTCGTGGTGACGCTGTGCGGCCTGTTGATCTATCGCGGCGTGGCGCGGTTCTACACAGCCGACGGCACGGCGGGCTTCGCTTTCGGACAGAATTTCCCGGAACTCGAATTCCTGACCGCGGGGCGATCCTATGGCGTGCCAAACAGCTTCATCGCGCTGATCGTCATCGCCATCGTGATGTGGGTGGTGCTGCACCGTTCGGTGTTCGGCCGCTACCTCTACGCCATCGGCAAGAACGAGGAGGCGGCGAAATATTCGGGCATCCGCACCGGCCGCGTCGTCATGGCGGCCTATGTCATCTGCGGTGTGCTGACGGCGCTGTCGGCGATCTACTTCGCCATGTACACGCGCTCGATCTCGCCAGCCAGCCACGGCCAGTTCTACGAACTCTACGCCATTGCCGCAGCCGTGCTCGGCGGCTTCTCGCTGCGCGGCGGCGAAGGCTCGCTGATCGGCGTGATCCTAGGCACGGTTCTGCTGCAGGAACTGCAAAACCTCGTCAACCTGCTCGGCATCCCGTCCTCGCTCAATTTCGCGGTGATGGGCGGCGTGATTTTGATCGGCGTGCTGGTCGACCAGCAATGGGGCGTGTACCGGGAGCGGCGGCTGATGCTGGAGGCAACCCGCAAGGGCGTGGCCGGCGCCGCAGCGGAGTAGCGGCTCCGCCTCTCCCTTCTCCCACAGAGGGAGAAGATAAGAGGCGGCTTAAATCGTGCCCGACATGTCGGAGAACGCCATTGCCTTGCGCAGCACTTCGACAAAACGCTCGCCGGCCGCCTCGCGCGGGCCGCTGTTGTCGATCGAGGTGACGCCAGGCCCGGACAACGCCACATTGGCGCTGCGCGCTAGCCGCGCCAGCACTTCGCCGCGCGACTCGCGGCCGCGCATCGCCAGTCGCTCAGCCAGGATCTGCGGCGATGCGGTGATCTCGACGACAGCCAGATTGGTATAGCGATCGCGCAGCACCGGGATGATGGCGCGGGAGACATTGGCGATGGCGACGCGGCCATTGGCCACCGACCGGTCGACTTCAGCCGGGATGCCGTAGCGCAAGCCATGCGCCTCCCACGAGATGGCGAAGGCGCCATCCGCTTCCGCCTCGACGAAGGCCGCATCGGCCAGCGTGTCGTGATCCTCGCTCGTCGTGTCGCTCGGCCGGGTGATGACCCGGCGCACGAACTCCAGCCGGGTCTCGTCGGCAAACAGCGACCGGGCATAGCCGATCACCGTGTCCTTGCCGGCGCCGCTCGGCCCGACGACGGCGACAAACACGCCGTCGCGGATCGGAAACGCCGCGGCGGACAATTCACGCTCGATCGACGCCGACGCCATCACGCGACCCGACGTCCCTGCCGCCAGACCGTGCGGACAACCGGGACGTGATCGTCAAGACGGACGCGAACCAGGTCGGCCCGCCGGTCCTGCTCGATGACACCACGGTCGGCGAGGCCGACTGCCTCGGCCGGGTTCTTCGAAACCATCGCCACCGCCTGCGGCAGGGAGATGCCGTCGACCACGTCGCCGAGGAAAAACGCCGACTGGATCAGGCTGAAGGGGATGTAGTCGGACGACAATATGTCGAGCAAGCCTTCGCCGGCGAGTGTGCGGGCCGAAACATTGCCCGAATGCGAGGCGCCGCGCATGACGTTCGGGGCGCCCATCAGTACTCCGAGCCCTGCCGCCTTCGAAGCTTTTGCGGCCTCTTTGGTGGTCGGGAATTCGGCGACGCGGACGCCTTGTTCGATCGCCTCGTCGACATGGCCGGTCGTGGCGTCGTCATGGCTGGCCAGCACGATGCCGCGCTGATGGCAGGCGGCAGCGATGAAGGCGCGGTTCGGCCCCGAATTCGTCGCCGACTCCGCCATCCGCTTCTCGCAGAATTGCTGGAATTCGCGGTCCGTCAGCTTCAGCTTGCGCTGGTAGTAATAGGCATAGGTTTCCAAATCGACGAACTGGCGCTGTCCCGGCGCATGGTCCATCAGCGACGCCAGCTTGATCCTGTCATCGCCGTCAAAATGCGCGAAGGCTGCGAGGCAATCCGGCGCCGAAACCTCGCAGCGCAGATGGATGAAATGGTCGGCCCGCAGCCGGTCCTGCTGGACGCTGTTCTCGATCGCATCGGCCAGCTTGCGCATGTCGGCCGAATTCATGTCGGCGTCGTCGTCCATGCCGACGCGCAAGGCATCGAGCACGGTGGTGATGCCGGCGGTCGCCACTTGCGCGTCGTGGGCGAGCACCGCGGCGATCGGGTTCCAGCGCACCTTCGGCCGCGGCGCGTAATGGCCTTCGAGGTGGTCGGTGTGAAGCTCGACCAGCCCGGGAATGATGAAATCGCCGCCCATGTCCTCGCCGCTTCGGCCGGCGCCGGCATCGATCCCGGCGATCAAGCCGTCGCGCAGCACGATCGAGCCTTCGACGATCTGGTCGGCAAGCACGATGCGGGCATTGTTGAGAACGGTCTCGACGGTCATTTCAGGCAGTCCTTGGAGCATTTTGCAGCCAATTGAATCACCGATTGGGATGAGTTGGCGTCGCACAAAAGCGGTTAAACAAATTCTATTTCAGGCGGTTTTTCTCGCCGGGCGGCGCCCGAGCGCGTGATGGGAGAGCACCATGAACGGGGCGCCAGGTTCGGTTTCGACAAACAGGGTCAGCGCGTCCACCGGCACCGGCCGTTGCAGGACTCCCGCAAACAGGCTGTCGATTGCTGCGCGAAGACGAGGGCTTTCCTGTGACGAGGCCCGGCCGGACAGCGTCATATGAAAACGGAAGGTCTCGAAGACATAGGGGTAACCCCACTGGCAGAGATTGCGGAATTCAGCCGGCTTCAGCGAGTCAGGGCTGCGCCGTTCGATCTCAGCCTCGCTCAGCGGCGCGCGAAAACGGTCGAAGTCGCGCACGACGTCGTCGGCGAAGCGGTTGAGCGCCGGCAGCGGTCCTTCCGGCATCAGCGCGAAGAAGCCGTCGATCTGGCTGACGACCAGCCGCGGGATCGTCACCACCGGCGTCGTTTCGGCGAAATCGTCCAGTGCCGCGCGAAGCGCGGCTTCCGTTTCGTTCGAAGCCAGCCGGAAGGGCGCCTTCAGCGTCGCATGAAAGCCGTAGCGGCGCGCCGAAGCGGTATGGAAGGCGACTTCCGCCGCCGACAACTCGCCCACGGCCTCGACCGGCCTCGTGGCGGCGCCGAACGGGTCGCGGCCGAGCCAATTGGCGGCGATCCGCGCGAGCGGTTCGTCCTGCCGGGGGGTGAAATAGATAGCGTAGCGCATCGAAAGTCCTCGTCAACTCCCGCTGCCATAGGCGATTTGCATGACGAAATGACGAAGCTGATGATCGCTCCTGATAACAAACTTGTTCAGGCGGGTCATTAGCCGACGATTTTTTTCACCTTGGGCCAGTTTTCCGACCCGGACGGGCAGCGCCTCAGGCCTTCATCAGCCATTCGTGCTCGGGCGCGTTGTGGAATTTCCACGTCCGCTTCGGCCCGGCCATGACGTTGAGGTAGTAGAGGTCGTAGCCATGGCAGGCGGCGCAAGGGTGATAGCCCTTGGGCACCAGCACAACGTCGCCGTCCTCGATCGCCATCGCCTCGTCGAGCGAACGAGCGCCGTTCCGGTCGGCATCGGTGTAGACGCGCTGGAACGCAAAGCCCTGCGGCGGATTGAGGCGGTGGTAATAGGTCTCCTCGAGATAGGATTCGGCCGGCAGATTGTCCTGGTCATGCTTGTGCGGCGGATAGCTCGATGTGTGACCGCCGGGCGTGATGACCTCGACCACCAGCAATGAATCGGCCGGCTTGCCTTCCGGCAGGATGTTGGTGACATAGCGCGTGTTGGTGCCCTTACCGCGAACCTCCTGGCCGAGATCCTTCGGCGCAATGACGCGGACCGGCAGGCCGCCGCCGAGCCCCGGCGCCGAGCAGACCGCGAGTTCGAGACCGGTGTCGGCGGTCACCGACCAGTCAGAGCCTTGCGGCACATAGATCGACCACGGCTTGCCTTCGAAGGGCGACATGCGTTCGCCGAGCAGGCCGAGATCGTTGCCGCCAGCCTTGGCCTTGCCCTTGCCGGTGACGAACACCAGGCAGACTTCACGGCTCGCGGTTTGTCCGGAGACGGTCTCGCCGGGCCGCAACCGATGCAGATCGAAACCGACATAGGTCCAGCCGGCGTTTTGCGGCGTCACATGGGCGACGCGGCCATGGCCCTTATCGGCTTTGACGAGCAGTTTCGACATCTTGGCTCATTCCTTTGGTTCGGTGTCGGCCGAACCCTTGCCGCCGTCGGCCGGCTTGTAGAGATAGAAGAACTGCCAGACGGCATAGCCGGCGAAGCCGAGCGCGATCGTGCCCCAGAACGGCGCACCGGTGGCAAACTCGACCACGGCCCAGACCAGGCAGACGGCGACGATGGCAACGCGCCGCCACAGCGGCCGGAAGAACGGATGCTCGGAGTCCTTCATCGGATCAGCCCCCGCATCGGATCGCCCCGTCGCCGGGAATAGACTCGCTCAAGCATTGGGGAAGCCCTGTGTTTCCACCGTATAGCCGGCGGCCGTCATCACCCGCATCAACTCCTTATAGCCGACTTGCGCCATCTTGAGCGGCGGATTCTTCTTCGGGTCCTGCTCAGCCTCGACCACGAACCAGCCTTCATAGCCGTAGTTCGCCAGCCTTTCCACAATGGCACCAAAATCCAGCGACCCGTCGCCTGGCACCGTGAAGGCGCCGAGCGCTACGGCATCGAGGAAGGATTGCTTCTGGCGATCGAGTTTTTCGATGACGTCCATGCGCACGTCCTTGACATGGACATGGTTGATGCGCCGGTGATGATTGTCGATGGCGCGCAGCACGTCACCGCCGGCAAAAGCCAGATGGCCGGCATCGAGCAGCAGTGGAATGCCTTCTCCCGAATGACGCATGAAGGCGTCGAGCTCCGGCTCGGTCTCGACGACCGCCGCCATATGATGGTGATAGGAGAGCGGCATGCCTTGCTCGGCGCACCATTCGCCGAATTGGGTGAGGCGCCTTGCATAGGCCTTCATCTCGTCGTCCGAAAGCCTCGGCTTGGTGGCGAGCGGCTTTGAGCGGTCGCCCTGGATGGAGCGGCCGACCTCGCCGTAGACGATGCAGGGCGCGTCCACCGCCTTGAACAGATCGATCATCGGCTGGATGCGATCCTTATTCCTGGCCATGTCTTCGTCGACCAGCGTGCCGGAGAACCAGCCGCCGCACAGCGTGACGTCGGCCACCTTCAGGATCGGCAGCATGATTTTCGGATCACTGGGAAAACGGCGGCCCATTTCCATGCCGGTGAAGCCCGCCGAGCGCGACTGCGCCAAGCATTCCTCCAGCGACACGTCATCGCTGAGTTCCGCAAGATCGTCGTTCCACCATGCAATGGGGGACATGCCCAGTTTGGCTTTCAAGTCGTCACTCCAATGTTAGATCGTGTCCACCCTCCCCCCTTGTGGGGAGGGTCGCTGCGAAGCAGCGGGGTGGGGGTGCGGCGCCGGGGGCCCCCCCCCCCCCCGGGGGGGGGCGCCCCCCCCCCGGGGGGGGGGGGGGGGGGGGGGGGCCCCGCCCAACCCCACCCCCACCGACACCCCCGCGGGGTGGGATGGGGTGT
>NZ_JBVVPZ010000003.1:0-205193 GCF_055811415.1 Mesorhizobium sp. WSM4846 | reverse complement strand
CCCCCCCCCCCCCCCCCCCCCCCCCCCCCCCCCCCCCCCCCCCCCCCCCCCGCGGGGGGGGGGGGGGGGCCCCCCGGCGCGGGGGGGGGGGGGGCCCGCGGCGCCGGACCCCCACCCGGACCTTCGGTCCGACCTCCCCACAAGGGGGAGGTAGGGGCTTGGCAGCGCCGACATCAATCACCAACACTCTGCATCCGCCGCTTTTCTTCATAGGCTTTGCGTGCGGCGTTCACCTGCGGCCGCGAAGAAACTTCCGGCACGGCGACGTCCCACCAATGGCCGCCGACATCGGTCGACACCAGTGGGTCGGTGTCGATAACCAGTACCGTCGTCTTGCTATTGTTTTTCGCCTTTGCCAGCGCCGTTTCCAGCCCGGCGATCGACGAAACCTTCTCGGCGATAGCGCCGAGGCTTGCCGCATGCGCCGCGAAGTCGATATCGGGCATAACCTCGTGGCGAGCGTCCTTCAGCAGATTGTTGAAGTTGGCGCCGCCGGTCGCCATCTGCAGCCGGTTGATGCAGCCATAGCCCCTGTTGTCGAGCAGCACGATGGTCAGCTTGAGGCCGAGCATGACCGAGGTTGCGATCTCGGAATTGAGCATCAGATAGGAGCCGTCGCCGATCATGACGACGACCTCCTCGTCGGGCTTGGCCATCTTGACGCCGAGCCCGCCAGCGATCTCGTAGCCCATGGTCGAGAAGCCGTATTCGGCGTGGTAGGAGCCGGGCGCGCCCGCCTGCCAGAGCTTGTGCAACTCGCCGGGCAGGCCGCCGGCGGCATGAAGCAATATCACGTCGGAGCCCATGGCGCGCTGCACGGCGCCGATCACCTGCGCGTCCGACGGGTAGGCGGCATTGGTCGAGGCCGTCACCTTGCCGGCTTCGGCCTGCCATTCTTTCTTCCCCCCGGCCGCATTATTGGTCCAGGCAGCCGGCGCCTGCCAGCCGTTCAGCGCCGCGCCGAGCTCGGCCAGCCCTTCCGCCGCATCGGCGACCAGCGGCAGCGCCTGGTGCTTGCCCGCATCGAAAGGCTGGACGTTCAGCCCGATGATGGTCTTGCCGGAATTCTTGAACAGCGCCCACGAGCCGGTGGTGAAATCCTGCAGCCTGGTGCCGACGGCAAGCACGACGTCGGCTTCCTCGGCCAGCCGGTTGGCCGCCGAAGTGCCGGTGACGCCGACCGCCGCCATGTTGAGCGGATGATCGTCCGGCAGCGAGGATTTGCCGCCCTGCGTCTCGCAGACCGGGATGCCGGCGCCTTGGGCCAGCTGCGCCAGTTCGCCGGAAGCCTGCGAATAAAGCACGCCGCCGCCGGCAATCACCAAGGGCTTTGTTGCCGCCTTCAGCGCCGCCACGGCGGCCGCCAATTCCCCACGGTCCGGACGCGGCCGGCGCTGATGCCAGACCCGTTCGGCAAAAAAGCTCTCGGGGTAATCAAAGGCCTCGGCCTGCACGTCCTGGCAGAGCGCCAAGGTCACCGGTCCGCATTCGGCCGGATCGGTCAGCACCTGCATGGCACGGTTGAGCGCCGGGATGATCTGCTCGGGCCGGGTGATGCGGTCGAAATAGCGCGACACCGGCCGGAAGCAGTCATTGACCGTCGCGGTACCGTCGGAAAAATCCTCTGCCTGTTGCAGCACGGGATCGGGGATACGATTGGCGAAGACGTCGCCGGGGAGAAACAGGACGGGCAACCTGTTTACATGCGCAAGTGCCGCCGCCGTCACCATGTTGAGCGCGCCGGGGCCGATCGAACTGGTCGCCGCCATGAACCGGCGGCGGAAATTGGACTTGGCATAGGCGATCGCCGCATGCGCCATCGCCTGTTCGTTGTGGGCGCGAAAGGTCGGCAATTCGTCGCGCACCTGATAAAGCGCCTCGCCGATGCCGGCGACATTGCCGTGGCCGAAGATCGCCCAGACGCCGCCGAAGATCGGCATTTTCCTGCCGTCGATCTCGGCCATCTGGCGAGCAAGAAAGCGGGTCAGCGCCTGCGCCATCGTCAGGCGGATTGTCTTGGTCATGTTGTTTTCCTCCGCAGTCCTTATGCCGCGCCTTCTTATGCTGCTTTGCGGCCGCGCGCGGCAAGCCATGCCTCGGTCAGCCTCTCGAAGCGCGACGCCACGTCGGCCACCGCCTCCTCGTCCGACATCTTGCCGGCAAGCCATTGTTCGGCCGCGTTGATGAAGATGGTGCGACCGACGGCGAAGCCCTTGACGATGGGCGCCTTGGCGGTGGCGGCAAAGGCCGCTTCCAGCTCGTCCGGCGGCGCTTCGAGGCCGAGCAGCACAACCCCGCGGCACCACGGATCGTTCTTCAGGATCACCGCTTCGATCTTCGCCCAGGCCCCGGCTGAGGCCTGCGGTTCAAGCTTCCACCAGTCGGGCTTGATATCAAGCGCATAGAGTTCCTCCAGCGCCCGCGGGATCGTCGTGTCGTCGAGCTCGCCGTGCTTGCCGGCGATGATTTCGATGAGAAGTTCTCTGCCTACTTTCCGCGCAGCCCCGAACAGGCTTTTGAGCTTCTGCTGCTGCTCGGTCTTCAGCGCCTCCGGGTCGTCGGGGTGGTAGAAGCACAGGCACTTGATGCAATGGCCGACCGGCCACTCAATCAGTTGCGAGCCGATGTCCTGCGAGAACTCGAAACGAAGCGGCCGCGATCCGGGCAATTCGACTGGCCGGCCAAGCCAGGCGAAAGGATGGCGGGCGAATTCGAACATCGCCTCGCGGCCGTATTTTTCGTCGAGCAGCATGCCGTAGCCGGCGCGGCCGGCGGCAACCTTTGCCGCCGCCTTGACCGTCAGCACCTTGAAATCATGGATGCGCGACGGGTCGGCGCCTGCCTTCGCGGCGACATCGTCAAGCTGGATACGGTGATCGCAGGCCAGCGCCATCAGTGATGGAATGTCGCGCCGGCGCGTCGTCGCCCAATGGATATGGTTGATCGCCTCGTCCTTGCGCAGCGCCAGGTGCCTGCTGCCGTTCTTCAGGAAGAACTGCAATTCCTCGAAGGTCGGGTATTCCGGTGCACAGAGCAGCCGCGACACGGCGAAGGCGCCGCAGGCGTTGGCCCAGGTCGCTGCCGTCTCCAGGCTCTCGCCGCCGAGCCAGCCGCGCAAAAAACCCGACATGAAGGCATCGCCGGCGCCGAGCACATTGTAGACCTCGATCGGAAAACCCTTGCCAGCGATGCCGTCCTCGAGGTCGTTGCTGATCGGCCCGTCATAGACGATGCAGCCCATGGCGCCGCGCTTCAAGACGATCGTGGCCTTGGATAGCGAGCGGATCGTCTTCAACGCGCTCAGGCAATCATCGGCACCGGAGGCGATCATGATCTCTTCTTCGGTGCCGACGATCAGGTCGCAGTCGGGCAGCACTGTCTTCAGCTGGGCGGAGACCCGGTCGGATTTCACATAGCGCTCGAAGCCTTCGGCATGGCCGGCAAGGCCCCACAGATTAGGGCGGTAGTCGATGTCGAACACCACTTTGCCGCCCGTGGCCTTGATGGCACGGATCGCCTTGCGCTGCGCGGCGTCGCTGTTGGGCCGCGAAAAATGCGTGCCGGTGACGACGATCGCGCGTGCCGAAGCGATGAACGTCTCATCGATGTCGTCTTCCGAAAGCGCCATGTCGGCGCAGTCGGTACGATAGAAGATCATCGGCGACACGCCCTCGTCCTCGACCGACAGCAGCACCAGCGCGGTCAGCCGGTCCGGATCGGTCCTGAGGCCGTCAACCGAAACCCCTTCGCGCGTCAACTGCTCGCGGATGAAGCGGCCCATCTGCTCGTCGCCGACGCGGGTGAGCAGCGCCGAGCGCAGGCCGAGCCTCGCCGTGCCGACCGAAATGTTGGCCGGACAGCCGCCGACCGACTTGGCAAAGGAGGTGATGTCCTCCAGGCGCGAGCCGATCTGCTGGCCATAGAGATCGACGGAGGCGCGGCCAATGGTGATGACGTCGAGCGGCGCATGTTTCGCGTCCACGGCTTCGCTCATTCGAACCTCCCACCAGCCTTGTTGTCTTGGGTAACACGCGCGAGCGGCAGCGTGGCGCCGGCAATATGAAATAAGAATTCCAATCGATAGTCAATATGGAACGCGCGTTCCTTTGCCGAAAAGTAGCCTGTCAGGCCTTGCGCTTCCCGCCGGTGTCGCGCCGCTTTTCCCCAACCGCAACGGTCAGCGCCATGGCCAGCGCCATCGTCGCCGACACCGAGCGGAAGCCGGCGAAATCGGCCTCGGCGACCTCGAACCAGACTTTGGCGAACTGGGCGAGCGGGGAAAAGGAACTGTCGGTGATCGCTACGATCGGAACGCCTTGCTCCGAGATGACGCGCGCCTCCTCGATGGCCGCCGGGGCATAGGGTGAGAAACTGATGGCGATGACGGCATCCCTGGGCGAGGCAAAGCTGATCATCTCGGCGTTGAGGCCGGCGGCCGATTCGATCAGCTGGTTGCGGATCTTGAGCTTGCCCAGCGCATAGGCGATGTAGGAGGCGACCGGATAGGAGCGGCGCTTGGCCAGCACATAGATCGTCTCCGCCTTCGCCAGCAAGGCGATTGCAGCTTCGAAATGATCTTCGTTCAACCTGCCTGAAATATCGTTGAGCGAGGTGCTCGCCGCGGCGACGAAGCCGTCGAAAATCGCCCGGTGACCGGCGCCTTCCTCCGCCTTGGCGCGCAATGCCGCCAGCCTTTCATCATAGGACGAATTGCGTTCGCGCAGGCGCTCGCGAAACACCAGCTGCAGGCTGGTGAAGCCGTCGAAGCCGAGCTGCTGGGCGAAGCGGATCAGGGTCGAAGGCTGGACGCCGGCGGAGGCGGCGATGCTGGCGGCGGTGCCGAAGGCAATATCGTCGGGATTGTCGAGCGCATAGGCGGCGATCTGCGCGATGCGCTTGGGCAGGCTCTGGCGCCGTTCCAGGATCGTCGAACGCAGCGTTTCGAAATCGCGGGGCACCCGTTCGTCCATCGTCGCTCCGCCCAGGTCCATCAGTCGATGCCGTGTGATGCCCCATCATAGCGAGCCTGTGCAAGAAGGCCATAAAAAATGAGCCATGCGTTCCATTTCTGGAAAAAATGGACTAATTCATCCACGCAACCTTTCTGGCAGTGGAGACAAGGAAATGGTCGGAGTTGGTCTTATCGGCACGGGCTTCATGGGCAAGTGCCACGCCATCGCCTGGAACGCGGTCGGCACCGTCTTTCCGGATGTGGCCAAGCCTAGGCTGGTCCATCTCGGCGAGGTCGATGACGACCTTGCCAAGCGCCGGGCGACCGAGTTCGGCTTCGCCAAGGGCTCCGGCGACTGGCGCGCCGTCGTCGATGACCCGGACGTCGATATCGTCTCGCTGACCACGCCGAACCAGTTCCACCCGGAGATGGCCATCGCCATCCTCGAAGCCGGCAAGCACCTGTGGTGCGAAAAACCGATGGCGCCGAGCTTTGCCGAGGCGCAAGCCATGGCGGCGGCGGCCAAAAAATCCGGCAAGGTGGCCGCGCTCGGCTATAACTACATCCAGAATCCGGCGATCCGCCATATCGGTGCGCTGCTCGACGAGAAGATCATCGGTGAAGTCAACCATCTGCGCATCGAGATGGACGAGGATTTCATGGCCGACCCGGAGGCGCTGTTCTTCTGGAAGCACGAGGCGGCGTCCGGTTACGGCGCGCTCGACGATTTCGCCGTGCATCCGCTGTCGCTGGTCTCGGTGCTGTTCGGCCGCGTCGCCCGCGTCATGTGCGACATGGCGAAACCCTATGCCGATCGCCGCGTCGCATCAGGCGGGCGCCGCGCGGTCGAGACCTACGACATCGCCAGCGTGCTGATGCATCTCGAAAACGGCATTGCCGGCACGCTGCTGGTCAACCGTTCGGCCTGGGGCCGCAAGGGCCGGATCGCCATCCAGATCTTCGGCTCGAAGGGCTCGATCCTGTACGACCAGGAGCGGATGAACGAGTTCCAGCTTTACCTGACAGCCGACCGCCCGACCGAGCAAGGCTATCGCACCATCCTGGTGGCGCCGCACCACAAGCCCTACGACGCCTTCCTGCCGGCGCCCGGCCACGGTCTCGGTTTCAACGACCTCAAGATCATCGAATGCCGCGAGCTGCTGACCAGGCTGGCCGGCAAGCCGGCGCGCATCATCGATTTCGACGAAGGCCTTGAGATCGAGCGCACGGTGCACGCAATGGCGCGCTCGTTCGAGGAGCAGCGCTGGGTGGCGGTGCGGTAGAGGCTGCTTCCAGCCGGCCGCCGGCCGCGCTTTCGCGGCCACGGCGTCAGCTGTCTCAAGCGGCGCCTGGACGGCTGGCGACCAGGGCGCGTCGCGCCGATCGGCGCTGCTCGACGGCGTCGGCAAGGCCGTACAGCACCGTCTCGGTGGTCGCCCAGTCGATGCAGCCATCGGTGATGCTCTTGCCATAGATGAGCGGCTTGCCGGGCGTGACTTCCTGCCGGCCGGCGACGAGATTGCTCTCGATCATGACGCCGATGATGCGCTCGTCGCCTGCCGCGACCTGGCCCGCCACGTCGGCGGCGACCTTCGGCTGGTTCTCCGGCTTCTTGTTGCTGTTGGCGTGGCTGACATCGATCATCAACCGTGGCGCGACACCGATCCGGGCGAGTTCCGCACTGGCGGCGGCGACGCTTGCCGCGTCATAATTGGGCTGAATGCCGCCGCGAAGGATGACGTGGCAGTCCTCATTGCCGGTGGTCGTCGCGATGGCGCTGCGCCCGCCCTTCGTCACCGCCATGAAATGATGCGGCTGGGCGGCGGACTTCACCGCCTCGGCGGCGATCCGCAAATTGCCGTCGGTGCCGTTCTTGAAGCCGACCGGGCAGGACAGGCCGGATGCGAGTTCGCGATGGATCTGGCTCTCCGTCGTGCGCGCGCCGATCGCGCCCCAGGCGACGAGGTCGGCAATGTATTGCGGGGTGGCCATGTCGAGGAATTCGGTCGCCGCCGGAAGGCCAAGATTGTTGACCGCGGAGAGCACGTTGCGGGCCATCCGCAGGCCTTTGTCGATGTTGAAGCTGCCGTCGAGGTCGGGATCGTTGATCAGGCCCTTCCACCCGACGGTCGTGCGCGGTTTCTCGAAATACACGCGCATCACGATCTCCAGCCGGTCCGACAGGCTCTCGCGCAGCGCCACCAGCCGGCTGGCATAGTCGACGGCAGCGATCGGGTCGTGGATCGAACAGGGGCCGACGACGACGACCAGCCGATCGTCGGCGCCGGTCAGCACGGCATGGATAGCATTGCGTGACGCAGCAACGGTGCGCGTCGCCGTCAGCGTGCGCGGTATCTCCCGCATCACGTCGTCCGGCGTACTCAGCTCTCGGATTTCCTTGACCCGAAGATCATCTGTGGTGGTCAACACGGCTTTCTGCTCCTGGTTTGGGAGACCTGCCGGCTGAAACAAAAAAGCCGCCAGGTCTGGCGGCTGTTCGGATGTTGTTGCTGCAATCTTCAGATCGAGCGCAATCCTCCCGCCGCCAGCGAGCTGCCGTAGCTAAAGTACCAGAACGAGGCGGTCAGGTGGATCATGCCAGCCCTATAGCCGAAGCCAGGGTGCTTGTCACGTTCAGATGACGCTACTCAGATGACGCTATTCCGGCGAAGACCCTGCAATGGTTTGGTCGTAGTCGACCAGCGAGCCGGTCATGACGCCGGACTGCGAGCTGATCATATAGCTGATCAGCCGGGCAAGCTGCGCCGGCTTCACCAACTGGCCCATCGGCTGCGCTGCCTCGGCCTTTTCCAGCCAGTCGTCCGGCGCGTCGTGCCATTTCCTCTGCACGATCGCCTCGCCCTCGGTATCCATCCAGCCGGGCAGCACGGCGTTGCAGCGGATGCGATTGCTGCGATAGGCATTGGCGACATTCTTGGTCAGCGTCGCCAGTGCGCCCTTGCTCGACGAGTAGGGCGCCAGGAACGACTGGCCGCAATGCGCCGACATCGAAAGCACGTTGACGATCGAGCCAAGCGCCTTGCGGTCGAGCAGATGCGCCACCACACCCTGCATCAGGAAGAAGGGGCCGCGCACATTGGTCTGGAAGATCTGGTCAAAAAGATCCTCGGAGGTCTCAACCAGTGAGCCGCGGGCCGAGGTGGCGGCGGCGTTGACCAGCGCATTGACGGTGCCGAAATGAGCGATCGCGGTTTCGACGACCCGCTTGCAATCGGCCACCACCGAGACGTCGGCGCTGATGAAGATGGCCTCGACGCCGTCTTTCGCAAGTGCGGCGACCGCCTTGTCGCCCTTCTCCCTGGAACGGCCGACCAGCGCCAGGGCGCGGCAGCCCTCGTCGGCCAGCGCCTCGGCGACGGCGAAGCCGATGCCTTGCGCGCCGCCGGTGACGATGGCGCGTGTTTGTGAATTTCGACCGGCGGAACCGTTCATCGCCTTGCTCCTGTGCTTGATGGTCAGACTGTCTTGTCGAGGCGGACGGTCTTGCCTTCCGTCGCCGATTTCAGCGCCGCGTCCGCCAGCCGCAGCGCGACGAGCCCGTCCCCACCGCTCGGCGCCGCCTTGTTGCCCGACGTCGCCGCCGCGATGAAGGCGGCGATCTCGTTGGCATAGGCGTCGAGGTAGCGGGTCATGAAGAAGTCGTGCAGCGGCGGGCGCGTATAGCCCTTTTCATTGGCCAGCTCGATCGACACCGGCCGCTGGTTCTCGGCCGCAACCATGCCTTTCGAGCCATGCACCTCGATGCGCTGGTCGTAGCCATAGGTGGCGCGTCGCGAATTGGAGATGATGCACTGCTTGCCGGAGGCGGTTTCGAGGATGACGCTGACGCTGTCGAAGTCGCCGGCCTCGCCGATCTTTTTGTCGACCAGCACCGAGGCGTGGGCGCTGACCGCCACCGGCTCCTCGCCGAGCAGGAAGCGCGCCATGTCGAAATCATGGATGGTCATGTCGCGGAAGATGCCGCCCGAGCGGCCGATGTAGTCGAGCGGCGGCGGGCCGGGATCGCGCGAGGTGATGGTCACCATCTCGACCGTGCCGATGGCGCCGTCGTCGATCGCCTTGCGCACGGCGGCGAAATGCGGATCGAAGCGGCGGTTGAAGCCGACCATCAAAGTGGCGCCGGCCTTGTCGACCACGGCCAGGCATTCTTCCACTCGGCCGGCGTCGAGGTCGATCGGCTTCTCACAGAAGATCGCCTTGCCGGCCTTGGCGAACCGCTCGATCAGATCGGCATGGGTGTCGGTCGGCGTGCAGATAATGACCGCATCGATATCCCCGGCTTTTTCGATGGCGTCGATGCTGCGCACTTCCGCGCCATAGGCCGACGCCAGATCGGTCGCCGCCTTCTCGAAGGCATCGGCAACTGCGACCAGCCTGGCCTGCGGATTGGAACCGACGGCGCGGGCGTGGACCTTGCCGATGCGGCCGGCACCGAGAAGAGCGAAGCGGAGAGGCATGGGAATTTCCTTTGAGGATTGTTCGAAAATGGAATTACGTCTTTCCTGCACCGTTCAGCGCGAGGCGCAGTAGATTTTCTTATCGCGGCAGATCGGCGACGGGTCGATGACCGCGCCGGCATCCGCCCTAGGCCGCAAGTTCGGCCTCCCCGGTCTTGGCGCCGGTGATGTATGAGACGATGTCGTTGCCGTCGGTGTCCTGCTTGCGCAGATTGGCGACGATGCGGCCGCGCCGGAAGACGACGATGCGGTCGACGAGGTCGAACACCTGGCGCATGTTGTGGCTGATCAGGATCAGCGGCTCGCCATTGGCTTTCAGCGTGCGGATGATGTTTTCGACCTGCATCGTCTCCTGCACACCAAGTGCTGCCGTCGGCTCGTCCATGATGATGAGCTTGGACGCAAAGGTAGCGGTTCTGGCGATCGCCACGCACTGACGCTGGCCGCCCGACATGTGTCGGATGGTGTTGGAAAGGTTGGGAATCTTGACCGCCGTGCGGATCAACGCTGCCTCGGTCGCCTTGCGCATGAACTTGCGATCGAGAATCGAGAAAGGCCCGAGATTGAAAAGCACCTTCTCGCGGCCGAGAAACAGGTTCGACGGCACGTCGAGGTCGTCGGCAAGCGCCAGGTTCTGGAACACCGTTTCGATGCCCGCCTCGCGCGCCGCGATCGGGCCGGCGAAGTTTACTTCCTTGCCGTCGAACCAGACCTTGCCGCTGGTGCGCTGCTCGACGGCGGTGATCTGGCGCACGAAGGTCGATTTGCCGGCGCCGTTGTCACCCATGATGGCGACATGCTCGCCCTTGCGCAGTTCGAAATTCGCGCTTTCGAGCGCATGCACGCCGCCATAGTATTTGGTCAGGTTTTCGGTCTTCAGGACGATGTCTGACATGATCAAGCCCTCATTGCCCGCAGGCGCTGGCGCCACTGGTCGAGAACGACTGCGCCGATGATGATCACGCCCTTGACCATCTCCTGGTAGTAGGCGTCGAGGCGCAGGAAGGTGAAGCCGGAGATGATGACACCGAAGATCAGCGCACCGATCACCGTTCCGATGATCGAGCCGCGGCCGCCCGACAGCGAGACGCCGCCGATGACCGCCATGGCGATCGCGTCCAGTTCGTACATCACGCCCATGCCGGCCTGAGCGGTGAGGTTCTTGGAGCTCAGCACCACGGCGGCGAGCGAGGCGAGGATGCCGGCAATGACAAAGACGAGGATCTTATGGTTCTTGACATTTATGCCGGACATGCGGGCGGCGTCCTCGTTGGAGCCGATGGCATAACAGTGCTTGCCGTACCTGGTGTATGACAGGATCAGCTGGAACAGAATCGCCAGCGATATGAAGATGATGACCGGCATAAGCCCCTTGCCGATGGCGGCGAAACTTTCGGTGGGAAACGAGATCGGCTGCCCCTTGGACCACCATTTGGCGATGCCGCGCGCCGTGACCATCATGCCGAGCGTGGCGATGAACGGCGGAATGCGCGTGTAGGCGATCAACGAGCCGTTGACCAGGCCCGCCAGCAGGCCGCAGCCGATCGCGACCAGCACCGGCACGATCACCGGCAGGTCGGTCCAGCCTTGCGCGAGGAACACCGCCTTGGGATTAGGGTTGCCGTTGACCGTCGCCACCTGGGCGAAACTCATGGCGATCATCGCCGTGGCGCCGACGATCGAACCAGAGGAAAGGTCGATGCCGCCGGAAATGATCACCTGCGTCACGCCAATGGCGATGATGCCGACGATCGACACCTGCAGGATGATGATCTGCAGGCGCGCCTCGTTGAAGATCGTATCGACATTGGGGCGGGTGTTGAACAGAAAGCTGTCGCCAAGAAAGACGCGGCCTATCAGCTCGAAGGCGCCGACCAGGATGATGAGCGCCAGGAAAACGTTGAATTCGGCAGGCCATGTCCGCTTTTTCGCATCATAGCTCAGTCCGCCGACGCCATGGGTTGTCTGTGTCAACTTTTGCTTCCTCCAACCGCATCGGCCCGAAAATCGGGATCGATTTTCGGAAAGCACGATGCGTCGTCCCAAAGTTTTAGAGCGTACTTTTGTGCGTCCAAACGGACGCACGTCGCTCTAATCGCAGTGGCCCTCTCGCCGTTTGTTTCGGCGATGAGGGAAAGAGGGAGCGGCGCTGCTTTTTTTGTACTTAAAACGTCGGATTCCAAAAACCGGTCCGATGCTCTGCCGCGCCGCTCCTATCGAGAACGCTCCTCTGCCTCAGTTCTTCTGCAGGAACTTGTCGATGTTTGCCGGCGTGACCAGCTGGAAGGGGATGTAGACCTTCTGCTCGACCGCCTCGCCCTTGGAAAGCTTGAGCGCCGCGTCCAGCGCCCCGGCGCCTTGGCCGGCCGCGTCCTGGAACACGGTGACGTCGAGATCGCCCGCCTGCATCGCGGCAAGCGCGTCCTGGGTGGCGTCCACGCCGCCGACAACAACCGACTTCATGTCGATGTTGGCAGCTTTCATGGCCTGGATGGCGCCGATGGCGCTCTCGTCATTGTTGGCGATCACGCCATCGAACGGCGCGCCGGTCGACAGCCAGTTGGTCATCAGGTTCTGTGCTTCCTCGCGTTTCCAGTTCGACGTCTGCTTGTCGACGATCTTGATGAAGCTGCATTCGGGAGTGGCGATCACATCGTCGATGTCCTTGGTGCGCTGCACCGCGGCCTGGTTCGACAGTTCGCCCATGATCACATAGACATTGGCCTCGGTCTTGCCGGCTTCCTTGAACAGGCGGCAGACTTCCTGGGTCTCGAGAGTGCCTGACTCAACCTCGTTCGAGGCAACGAAAGCCTGGTTGTCCGGCAGCGCGTCGACATTGACCGGCTCGCGGTTGACATAGACCAGCGGAACGTTGGCCGCAGCCGCGGCATCCGACATTGCCTGGGTGGCCGAGGTGTCGACTGGATTGACGACAATCGCGTCGACGCCCGAGGCGACGAAGTTCTTGATCTGGTCGAGTTGCTTGGCGACGTCGTTCTGCGCGTCCTCGACCTGCAGTTCGACGCCTTCCATGCCTTTGGCCTGCTCGATCATGCCGTTGCGCAGCACGGTGAGAAAATTGTCGTCGAACAGCGCCATCGACACGCCGATTTTGGCAGCGAGGGCGGACGAGCTCATCAGCGCCAGGAATGCGGCGCCCAACAGCAGCTTTTTCATTCTATTTCTCCTCCACAGAATTGGTGTCCGGCTGCACCGATCTACCCGGAATCCCCGATCTCCCAGGGAATCTCTCCCGATTGCTTCTCCGTTTCCGATGGCGATTTCCGCGTTGGCTGGAACACCAAGCCCTCCGTTGAAACAGATGTTCCGGAACGAAAGAACCAAAATACCTAGTTGGTGAAATATTTATTCCATTCTACTGGTGGGCGTCAAGGAGATTCCGAAAACGGCTGCCGGTTTTTTCGGACAACGCGGCTGAGGGCCGGCAAACCTTCTGCAAGAATCCATCAGGCTGATGGATCACATCACTGCCGACGCCCCGATCTAAACAGGATGTCTTGGCTGAGCCCAGATGTTCTGCCCGAGCCTAGATGTTTTCCGGCACATAGATGTCGAAGGGCAGGAAGGTCTGGCCCGGCGCATTGGCGGCGCCTGCCTCGATGGCATGAACCATCAGCCCGACAAGCTCGCGGCATAGTGCTGCCAGCGGCGTCGAAATCACCATGGTCAGGATGTTGTCGGCGAGCGCCGCGCGCGATTCGGCGTTGATCTCGTTGCAGACGACCACTGGCATGTTTGCCGGCCTGGCCGCCCGTAGCGCGGAAACCGCGCCTTCCATGCCGCCGCCAGCGACATAGCAGCCGGCCAGATCCGGGTACCGCGCCAGAAGATCGATCATTGCATCATGGGTCACCTGGTTGGCCTCCAGGTTGACCAGCGTCTCCATCACCGTGAATTCCGGCGCATGCTCGCGGAAAAACGATCTGAAGCCGATCTCGCGCAGCTCATGGCCATGGAAGCGATGGCTGCCGACGAAAAGGACGACCTTGCCGGGCTTCCTCGCCGCTCTGGCGATCATCCAGGCCGCGGTGCGACCGACCTTGCGGTTGTCGAGGCCGACATAGCCCTCGCGGATGCCGGCTGCAAAGTCGGATAGCAGGGAGAAGACGGGTTGCCCCCTCGCCTTCAGGGTCTCGACGGCCGCCGTCAGCGTCGGATGGTCCGGACCGACAAGGGCGACTGCCCTGGATTTCGCCGCCAGCTTGCGCATCTGCGCGGCGATCTCGTCGGGGGCCAGCGAACTGGCGAAATCGATGGTGGCGACTCCGCGGAAGCGCTGCGACTGCGAGACAGCCAGTTCGATCTCGCGGGCGAAATCGCTGTAGAAAACATCATTGCCCCTCAGCAGCAGAAAGCCGAGCCGGTATTCCGGCAGTTCCTGGCGCATCCGCTGCTTGATCAGCCCGGCGGCGTGGTAGCCGATGCTGGTGGCGGCCTCATAGACGCGGCGCGCGGTTTCCTCGCGCACCGGCAGGCGATTGTTCAACACCCGATCGACGGTGGCGACACTGACCCCCGAAATACGCGCCAGATCGGTGATGGTCGGCCGTTTTGCCATACGCTTCCTGCCTGATTGCCTAGCATAGGCTATACATCATTCTGATGGGAAATGATAGAAACTATCTTCATGATGTTGAACCTATCACGGCTTGGCGTTATTTTAGGGCATAAGCACCTGTGGCAGAGGCATCCATTCCGACGGATGCCAACGGAGGCAGCCTCAATGGAAGCGACACTATCCGCAATGCCGTCCCGGCGAGATTACAGCCTGCTCGGCCGCGACGCGAAGCGCGCCGTCGAGACCGGGCTGGCGGCGGCCGAATGGTATCATACCGACGTGCCCCGCAAGCAGATGAAGGAGCTGATGCAGCGCTCCGATGGGCCGGCGATCCGCGACACCATCATCTGGCTCTCCGCCCTGGTCCTGAGCGGCGCCGGCGGCGCCTGGTTCTGGGGCACATGGTGGTGCGTGCCGTTCTTCTTCGTCTACGGCGTGCTCTACGGCTCTTCCACTGATTCACGCTGGCACGAATGCGGCCACGGCACCGCCTTCAGGACGCAGTGGATGAATGATGCGGTCTATCAGATCGCCTGCTTCATGATCATGCGCAACCCGGTGACCTGGCGCTGGAGCCATACACGGCATCACACTGACACGGTCATCGTCGGCCGCGATCCGGAGATCGCGGTGATGCGCCCGCCGGACCTGTTGCGCGTCGTGCTCAATTTCTTCGGCATTGTCGATGCCTGGCATGCCATGACCGACATGGTGCGCAATGCGGCCGGTATCATCAGCCCGGCGGAAAAGACCTTCATTCCCGAGCAGGAGCAGCCAAAGGCGATCCGCATTGCCCGCATCTGGACTGCGATCTATGCCGCGACAATCGCGCTGGCGCTTTATAGCGGCTCGTTCCTGCCCTTGATGCTGGTCGGTCTGCCCAGGCTTTACGGCGCCTGGCATCATGTCATGACCGGCCTGCTGCAGCATGGCGGCCTCGCCGAAAACGTCATCGACCACCGCCTCAACAGCCGCACGGTCCACATGAACCCGATCAGCCGCTTCATCTACTGGAACATGAACTACCATGTCGAGCACCACATGTTCCCGATGGTGCCCTATCACGCGCTGCCGAGGCTGCATGAGCTGATCAAGCACGACCTGCCGGCGCCGACGCCATCGATCCTGGCCGGCTATCGCGAGATGGTGCCTGCCTTCCTGCGCCAGCTGCGCAATGAAGACTATTTTCTCAAGCGCGAACTGCCGCCGACTGCCAAGCCTTATCGCGAGGAATTCCACAACGATAACGATGCTGTCGCGGCAGCAGCCGAATGATACGCGCGCCTGTGCCGGGGCATGTTGATCAAGCAAAATTCTGCCGGGAGGACCAATGAGCGACTGGGTCGAGGCCTGTGGTGCCGATGACATCGACGAAGAGGACGTGATGCGGTTCGACCATGATGGCCGCACCTTCGCCATCTATCGCAGTCCCGACGACGAATATTTCGCGACGGACGGCCTTTGCACGCATGAGAAGGTGCATCTGGCCGACGGATTGGTGATGGACGACATCATCGAATGCCCGAAGCACAATGGCCGCTTCAACTACAAGACCGGTGCAGCCAGGGGCGCGCCGGTCTGCGTCAATCTCAGGACCTATCCGGTCAAACTCGACGCCGGCAAAGTCCTCATTCAGATCGGGTGACGGTGATGGCGAAAGGAATGCTCATCATCGGCGCCGGCGAATGCGGCGGGCGGGCTGCCCTGGCGCTGCGCGATCTCGGCTATGATGGCCCGGTGACGCTGGTCGGCGACGAGCCGCATCTGCCCTATGAGCGGCCGCCGCTGTCGAAGGACGCTATGGCAGGCGATGCGCCGGTGATCAAGGCGATCGCCAGCGATGAGATCCTGGCCGAGAGATCGATAAGGCACATCCATTCGGTTCAGGCGGTGGCGATCGACCGCGCTGCGCATGGCGTGCGCCTGTCGGACGGCTCGGCGCTGCTATACGACAAGCTGCTGCTGGCGATCGGTTCTGTGCCACGCAGACTGCCAATGCCGGGCCTCGGGCCGCGTTGTGTCTATCTTCGGACCTTCAACGACGCGCTGGCAATTCGCGCCCATCTCAGCCCCGGCAACCGCATCGCCATCGTTGGCGGCGGCTTCATCGGTCTTGAGCTCGCCGCCGCGGCACGCAGACTGGGCGCCGTTGTCACCGTCATCGAGGCGCAGCCGCGCATCCTGATGCGCGGCGTGCCGGCCGAGATCGCCAAGATCGTCCACGAGGCGCATGAAGCCGAAGGCGTCAAAATCCTGTGCGGCGACGCAATCGCCGCGATTGCCGATGACGGCGCCGAGGTGAGCATCGCGCTTGCCGGCGGGCAGCACATCGTCGCCGACCTTGCGGTGATCGGTATCGGCGCTGTGCCGGTGACCGGACTTGCCGCAGAAGCGGGCCTGACGATCGACAACGGCATAGCCGTCGATGCCGAGCTTCGCACCAGCGATCCGGATATCTTTGCCGCCGGCGATTGCTGCTCGTTTCCGCTTGCCGTCTATGGCGGCCGGCGCGTGCGGCTGGAGGCCTGGCGCAACGCGCAGGAGCAGGGCGCGCTTGCGGCCAGCAACATGCTTGGCGCCGGTGAGCCCCACTCGGCTGTGCCATGGTTCTGGTCGGATCAGTACGGCCTGACCTTGCAGATATCTGGGCTGTCGGACGAGGGCAGCAAGGTCGTGCGCCGCGATCTCGACGACGGCGCCTTCATCCTGTTTCACCTGGCGCAAGACGGCAGGCTGGTCGCGGCGAGCGGAATCGGTCCGGGCAATTCTGTCGCCCGCGACATCAGGCTGGCCGAGATGCTGATCGCAAAAAGGGCAAAGCCGGCGCCTGAGGCGCTCGGTTCGCAAACGATCAAGCTGAAGTCGCTGCTGGCGGCGTGAGCCGGTGCGGGTTCGGGAACCATTTTAAAGAACTGGCGGAGCGCTTGTCGTTCTAGTGGTGACGATCCGACACTTGGTACCGATAGGATGGCGGGAGACGACCCGATGCAGTCACCCGATTCGGCTCACAGTACCGGGTAAGTGGACCCATTCGAGGCAGATCAGCCATTGGGCTGCCCGAAAGCTGTCTTTCGCAGCATGGCATTGGGACTGACCCTCCGGATCGGACCAGACACTCGACCCGCACAGGCACACGGTCCCAAGCCTTTTGTCGTAGCGAGAGGCGTATGGCACGAGGTCCGCGGTGGACGCGGCGTTTTGCGCCCGCGCGAACGCATGCACGGGTTCAGTGGTCGCCGTCACACAGCGCGTGATCCGAGAGCGCCCGGATGACGTAGCAGTCTCCGACCGTTTCCCCCGTGCAGCAGGTGGCGATCCGCTCCAGTTCCTTCTCTAGCCGCCGCAGCCGCGCCATGCGCTCCCTGACCGCACCCAACTGTTCCCTGGCGATCCTGTCGGCATCCCCTCACGGCCTGTCCGGATGCCCGCTGAGATCGATTAGCTGGCGGATCGAATCGATCCTCAGGCCCAGGTCGCGCGCGTGCCGGATGAAGGCCAGCCGCTCCAGTTCGGGTCTGCCGAACCGCCGCTGGTTGCCTTCGGACCGCTCCGGCGCTTCCAGCAACCCCATCTGCTCGTAGTACCGGATCGTGGGCACCTTTACCCCCGTGCGCCGCGACAGGTCGCCAATAGAATACATCGTCATTCTCCTCTTGAACCTCTAGTCGCTAGAGCAACTAGGTTGTCCAGCAGAGAATGGCAACAGGTGAGACCATGACTGCAGTTCAAGAGGAATCCCGTGACCATCCCGGAGTGGTCGCTCCTCCGCCCCTGGTGTTCGCAGGCTTCCTGGCCGCAGGCGTGCTTGCCGACGAGTATGTCAGCGGATGGTCTCTCCTGGTGCATGCGCTGCCGGCGCAGGTGCTGGCGGTGGTCCTGTTGGGCGGAGGAGGCCTCGTCTTCCTTGCTGGCGCGCTTGGCCTGTTCCGCAGGGCGGGCACCAGGCCGGAGCCATGGCAGCCGACGAGCGCTATAGTGACGGGCGGAGTGTACCGGGTGACTCGCAATCCGATGTATGTCGGTATGGCCCTCGTCTACCCCGCTGTCGCCCTTGCCGTCGGCAGTCCCCTCGCAATGGCGCTCCTTCCCGCAGCCATCCTAGTGGTCCACCGCGGCGTCATCCTGCGGGAGGAGCGCTACCTGGAGCGGAAGTTCGGCGACGAATACGTGGCCTACAGAGCCCGGGTGCGGCGCTGGCTTTGACGGGGAAGATTTCGCTTGAACCTCTAGCTGCTTGAGATCGTAAGAACGCACCATGGCCGAAACATTGACACAGACCACCCGCTACCGTGTCAGCGGTATGGACTGCGCCTCCTGCGCGTCCAAGATCGACACGGCCGTCAGGCGAATGGAGGGCGTGGAGGATGTCTCCGTGTCAGCGACCAACGGCAGCCTGACAGTCACGCACGCGGAATCCCTCGGCAGCGATGCCATCGCGCGGCAGGTCTCCCGGCTCGGCTACGGTGCCACGCCTTGGGAGAGCGGAAACCGCGATGTTGAAAACGAGGATGGGGACCGCCGGCTCGACGGCCAAATCCCGGCCGGGCAGCCCTGGTGGCGGTCCGGGCGGGCGAAGCTGACCATTGCCTCGGGCGTGGCCCTCGTGGCCGCCTATGCGGCCGGGCTCGTCTATCCGGCCGCCGGGCACTGGTCGTTTCTCGCAGCCTTGCTCGTCGGCCTCGTTCCCATCGCGCGGCGCGCAGTCTCCGCCGCCTTCGCCGGCACGCCGTTCTCCATCGAGACGCTGATGACGATCGCGGCCGTTGGGGCGGTACTCATCGGGGCGACGGAAGAAGCGGCGATGGTGGTGCTGTTCTTCCTCGTCGGCGAACTGCTCGAAGGCGTGGCGGCGAGCCGCGCCCGGGCGAGCATCCAGGGCCTTGCCGACCTCGTCCCGAAGACAGCGCTCGTGGAAAGGAATGGTGGGACGACGGAGGTGCCCGCCGCCGCGCTGGCACTCGGCGACGTTATCGTCGTCCGGCCCGGCGACCGCATTCCGGCGGACGGGGAGATCGTTGAGGGGTCGAGCGAGATCGACGAGTCCCCCGTCACGGGGGAGAGCACGCCCAAGCGGAAGTCAGAGAACGAAGCGGTTTTCGCCGGAACGATCAACACGGACGGCGTGCTGAAGGTCCGCGTGACGGCGGCGGCCGAGGACAACGCCATCGCCCGGGTCGTCAGGCTGGTCGAGGAGGCGCAGGAGAGCAAGGCCCCGACCGAGAGGTTCATCGACCGCTTCTCCCGCTACTACACGCCCGGCGTCCTCGCCGTCGGTGCGCTCGTGGCCATCCTGCCCCCGCTGGTCTTCGGCGAGCCGTGGGGCGAGCGGATCTACAAGGGGCTTGCAATCCTGCTAATTGGCTGCCCGTGTGCGCTGGTCATTTCCACTCCGGCGGCGGTGGCCGCAGGCCTGTCCGCGGGTGCGCGACGCGGCATGCTGATGAAGGGCGGAGCGGTCCTCGAGGGCTTCAGCAGGATCACGGCTGTCGCTTTCGACAAAACGGGCACGCTGACCGAAGGCAAGCCCGGCGTCACGGACGTGGTCGCCTACGGGCGGACGGAGCGCGAGGTGCTGTCCATGGCTGCCGCCCTGGAACAGGGATCGAGCCATCCGCTCGCCGTCGCTATCCTCGGAAAGGCGAAGGCCGACAAGGCGCCGATCCCTCCGGCGTTCGGCGCGAAAGCTGTCTCTGGCAAGGGCGTGGAAGGCAATGTCGGCGGCGTGACGCTGTTCCTCGCCTCCGCCAAGGCTGCGGCCGGGCGCGCGTCCCTCTCCCCGGAACAGGTCTCCCGGATCGAGGACCTGAACGGACAGGGGAAGACCGTCTCCGTGCTGCTAGCGGGCGAAGCGGTGGCTGGGCTGATCGCCATGCGGGACGAGCCGCGGGAAGACGCAAAGGCCGGGCTGGCCGCCCTCAGGGAGATCGGCATCCGGACGGTCATGCTGACCGGGGACAACCCGAAGACTGCGGAAGCGATCGCCTCAGGCCTCGGAGTCAAGGGGCGGGCCGGGCTGCTGCCGCAGGACAAGCAGCGGATCGTCACCGAGTTGCAGAAGGAAGGCCTCAAGGTCGCGAAGGTCGGCGACGGCATCAACGACGCTCCGGCGCTCGCGGCGGCCGACATAGGCATCGCCATGGGCGGCGGAACGGACGTGGCGCTCGAAACCGCGGATGCAGCAATCCTGCATGGCCGTGTCATGGACATCGCCAGCATGGTCACCCTCTCGCGGGCCGTGATGGCGAACATCAAACAGAACATCGCGGTCGCGCTCGGGCTGAAGGCAGTTTTTCTTGTGACGACGGTGATCGGCGTCACTGGCCTCTGGCCCGCCATCCTGGCCGACACTGGCGCGACGGTGCTGGTGACAGCGAACGCAATGCGGCTCCTCAGCTGGGGCCGCTAGTGAAAGGACAGGCACAATGACCAGATCCGGCGTTGTCTCACTGTGGGTGCGGCGAGTAGCCGCCGCGGCAGATCAGACTTTGACGAGCATAGCGGTCACATACATGAACGAAACGCCTGCGGCCAATCCCGCCATCGTGGCTGGCGCTGTAAGCGCCGCAGGGCCTCTCCCGTCCGACCTCATCAGGTACGCAGTGACCTCGACGATGACCTGCAGAATGGCTCCCGCTCCGACCGCGAGAGCCAGCGCCGACCACTGCGGCGCATAGGCCAGGCTCCCGATCCAAAGCCCGGCGGGACCGCCTGCCAGGAGCGCCAAGCCGACGAAGGTCCACAGAGGCGGGCGCTTCTTCAGCATCGGCGCGGAAATGCCGATGCCTTCGGTGATGTTGTGCAGCATGAAGCCCAACACCAGGAAAGTGCCCAATCCGGCCGCGCCTGCCGCGAACGCAGCGCCGATGGCCAGCCCCTCGCCAAGATTGTGCAAGCCGATTCCAAGTGCGATGAAGGTGGCGAGCGTGAGTCCGGTCGGCACTCCGTCCCGGCGGCCGACCGCCATCAGCAGGAGGAAACTCGCAGCGGCTGCGAGGGCGACCATGGCCTGTCCCTGGAATATTGCGGCGGACTCGGCCGCCAGTTCGAAAGCTTCAGCCGTGGCGTCGACTAACAGGAACGCCAGGAGGCCGACAGTCAGGGCGAGCAGGAAATTCATGCCGTTGCGGCCGACTCCGTGCAGCACCGGATAAAACATAATTCCGATGGCGACCGGAACGAGGCCGACTAAGACACCGAGCAGCGCCTGGGAAGCAAGGTTCCCTGCGTCCCGTGTCGGGGTCGACACAGCGACTGCGATCTCGTGTTCGAACGTCGCCCCGGTATTGGTGACAATGTTTATGGCATGCGCCTCCCCCAGCACCCACGGGAAGGGCAGATGAATCCATGCGGTAGCGCCGCGGCCGAGCGGCCCTGCGGGTTCCTGCGTGAACTGCCAGTATGCGTCGTCAACCTGGACCTGGGCGATCGTCATCGGCTCCGAGCCGCGGGCGCGGACGAGGACGCCGATGCCGTCGGACGAAAGGATCGTCCGCTCGAAAGTCAGGCTCTCCACAGGCGGAGCGCCGTTCCCGAAGTTTCTGAGCGGGTCAGAGATCAGCAGCCAGGTGATCGCCAGGCCGAGGGCGGCCAGCGGCAGGATCAGCCACCGCAAAGCGGCGCGCGATTTTCTGGGGCCGACGGGAGCGGTCGGGTCGGCGGCGGCGATGTGCGAGACCTCGTTCATGCGACCGCCTCCACCACGTCGAACATGCCCGTCCAGCCGAGTTCGGTGAACTCCGACTGATGCGGGTGGAACATGTAGAGACCGGTCTCGTGATCCTTGTAGTAAACTCCAGGATTCCGCGCTGCGCCTGCACCTGAGTGATCAAGTCGACCGTCCTCAAGGTCGGCGTGAGCGTCGTCCCCTGTTCGAAATAGTCGAAGAAGTTGGCGTGCAAGTGGAACGAGTTAATGGGATCGAACTCGACGACATTGGCCAGATAGATGCGGACTGGGCGGTTGCGGACGATCCTGATCGGCCGCTTCATGTACGCGTGTGCGACGGTATTCACCGCATAGACTTCGTTCCCGTTGTCGAAGTTGGTGTCGAAGCCGTTCATCACCATGGCGAATTCCTGCCATTCGGCGTTCTCGGGCGTGCCGAGCAAGCGGGAACGGGCGACATCGGCAAGCTCCGGATGGCGGGCCGGATCCGGGTCGATGACGAACAGTCCGTACATGCCTTTGTGAATGTGCCGCTTCAGGGGCAGCGCGTGGCAGTGATAGAGATGGCAGCCGAACGGCCTGGCATCGAACTCATAGACGAATTCTTCTCCCGGACCGATCAATCCTGCACCGGGGACGCCGTCCATCCTTGCGGCGTGTATGCCGTGGAAGTGCATGGAGTGGGGATGCGAGCCGGAGTTGCGGAAGGCGATCCGGAGGTGCTCGCCTTCGGTCGCCCTGAGCGCAGGCCCGGGAACGCGTCCGTTGTAGGTCCAGGCCGGGAACATGATCCCCGGGGCGATTTCGATTTCCTTGTCGACTGCCTCGATCTCGAACGTCCGAAGGATTCGTCCGTCGGGAAGCGTCGACACCGAGCCCGTTTCCCAGTCCGTCACCATCCGAGATGGATCGAAGCCGTTGCGCTCGTTGTCCACCTCTCCGACGGTGATCATCGATCCGTGGGCGGCCAAATGCGCTGGAGGAGTTGCAGCGGCCGCGGCCGACGCTGCCCCATGGCCGGAATGGACCGATTGGCCAGCCGCCGTTCCCGCTATCGCCGAGCCTCCGGCCGCCGCCAGGCCGCCCCACAGCAGCCCACGCCTGCTGATCTTTTCGCGGAACCAGATGCCGACCTCGGACATAACCGCCACCATAACGCAAATGCGAATGAGTTGCATTAGCATCAATCGGATTGTTTCGCAATCGGAGCGAAGCCTGAAAGGGCGGAGCGAAGCGGCATCAGGTGGCAAAAAGACCACCAGATCGGAGATGCCGAAAAGCAAGAATCCTGTCCCAGCCTCGCTGGCGCGGCGGCTTATGAGCGATCCGTGCGCTGTTGCCGTGTTGTTCCCCCCAACCCGGACAATGTCCGAGGACGTCCGGCGGCAGTCCTGGATCAAGTCAATTGGTCACGGCCGACTCACGCTGTTCGTCAGCCCATTCACGTACATGACCAGGTTCAGCGGATCGAACCTGAGGCCGTGGAACTTGGCCGCGAAGCGCCCGCCGCGGTCGATCACGTGCGTCACCACGCCGTGCATCTGCTGGCCGCCTTCGAGCGGATCGAAACGGACGTTGTATTGCTCGGACAGCTTGCGCGTCGCGTCCTCCGCCTGCCCTTCGCGGGTGGTCAGGAAGGTCCAGTTGCGCGGGTCCAGCCCGTGCGCTTCGCCATATCCCTTCATGATCTCGGGCGTGTCTGACTTCGGGTCTGTCGTCACCGTCAGGAACTGCACCAGGTCCTTCATGGGCGTTTCGTTGACCATGGCCTGGACGCGGGCGATCAGGTCGGAGTGCAGCGGGCAGACGTCGGTGCAGCTCGCGAACACGAAATTGAGTACAACGACCTTGTCCGCGAAATCCGAGAGGCGGACCGGATCGCCCTCGTCGTCGGCGAGATCGAATCCCGGCGCTGCGGGAGCGTCGATCGCCTGGAAATACTTTTCCTCGCTGCCCATCAGCCTGTCGAGATCGGCGCCCGGATGATGGGCATATGCGGGAAGCGCGAGGACGGGCGTGAGGACCATCGCGGCGAGAAGTGTTCTTCTGTTCATCTCCGTTCTCCGGTTTGGTCGAGTTCTCGTACGATGATCCCTTCGAATAAGGAAACCATCTCGGGGGTGTCCCATTCGGCGGGTCCGGCGAGCCGCGCAAGCTCGTTTCCGTCCGGGCCGATCAGAAGCGTGGCTGGCAGGCCGAACAGTCCCAACGCGCGGATCGCAGTCCCGTCCTGGTCGATGAAGACGGGGAGTTTGACCCCGATCTGGTCGAAGAACTTCCGGACTGCGCTGGCTCCCGCTCGGTCCACCGAAAGGGCGACGACATCGAATCCCTCGCCGCCGAGCCGCTCCTGAAGGCGGTCGAGCGTGGGCATTTCGGCCCGGCAGGGCGCACACCAGGTCGCCCACACGTTGAGCAGCACCATCTTGCCGCGCCAATCTTCGAGAGATTGCAGCTCTCCCGCCTCGTCGGCGAAGATGAGCTCCGGCAAGGGCTGCGGCTCCTCGTGCAGCGGCATCACTGTCGGTTCCTGCGCGTGCGCGTTGCCCACGGCCACAAGAACGGCAAGTAACAGCGCCGACAGGATCGTCTTCACTGCGTCTTCTCCTGCTCGCGGCGGCTCATCTCCGCCTGGTAGGCGCGCTCCCGCTCCGGCCATGTGCTATTGATGAAGGCGAGAACGGCGCGGATTTCCTCGTCGTTCAAAATGTCCTCGAATCCCGGCATATCGCTAGCGTACCCGTTGCCCACCACGGCGGCTGGCCCTCTTTGGTGATCCGGAACAGCACCCCGTCCGGGTGGTGCCAGGTGTGCCCGGACACATCGTGCGGCGGGGCGGGCATGCGTCCCGAGGGAAGCTGCCTCTTCCAGTCCGGCTGGCCTTCGAGCTTGGCTCCATGGCAGGAAGCGCAGTTCCCGACATAGAGCTGCCGCCCCTGCGAGATCGCCTCGGCCTCGCCTGAGCCTGCGCCTAACGGCCATGCCAAGGCGAGGGCGGTTACTCCCCCGAGAGTCGCCACGATACTGAGGGCAACGGCCTTCCTGCTCATTTGCGGGCGCTGAAGAACAGGTACTTCACCAAGGCCGCGGCAGCGAGGACGAGCATCGCCAGGAGCGGGAGCCAGACCAGCCCCATGCCCAGCATCATGCCGCCTATGCCATCCATCATTCCGCCGTCCATCATGTCGGTCCTTCCGGGTTTCCGGCAGGCAGAGCTACTCGCGGGCGTAAACCCCGCCCACGCCGGACTTGGTGATCTCCAGCATCTCGACCGGCGCTTCCTTCGTGCCGCTCATGCCCGGCGAGCCCATCGGCATGCCCGGCAGTGTCACGCCCTTGATGTCCGGCCGCTCGGTCAGGAGCTTCTCGACCGTGCTGACGGGGACGTGGCCGCTGACGACGTAGCCGTCCACGAACGACAGGTGGCAGCCTTGGAACTCGTCAGCGATGCCAGCCTCGCGGCTCATTTCCGCCAGCTCGTGCGTCGCATTGACGGTGACTTTGAAGCCGTTCTCCCGCAGGTAGTCGGCATAGCCCTCGCAGCAGTCGCATTGCGGATTCTTGTAAAGCATGACGTCTTTCTCGCCGGCGAGCGCCGGCGCGACGCCCAGACGAAGGAAGCGAGGACGAGGGTCTTGAGGATGGTACGCATTTCGGTTCTCCTTTCGATGAGAATTGAGTCAGGCAACCCGGAAGACGCCCATCATCCCGGCGCCCTGATGTTCGAGAATGTGGCAATGGAACATCCAGTCGCCGGCATTGTCGGCGACCAAGGCGATCTCCAGGCGCTCGCGGGGTGACATCAGCACCGTGTCCTGCCACTCGCGGTAACGGGTGCGCTTGCCGTTGCGGGAGATCACCCGGAACGAATGCCCGTGCAGGTGGATCGGATGATGCCAGGCCGTCGCATTGGTCATCGCGATGACATGGCTCTTGTCCCGCGCCAGCGTCAACATCGGGTCCATGATATGGCCTTCCGCCGCGACGCCGTTGATGAACCAGATACCGCCGGAATGCATCATGTTCATCATGCCGCCCATGTTGCCCATCATGCCGCCCATCTGGTCCGACGGGTCCTTGCCCATGTCGCCCATGCTCCCGCCCATCTCCTGCATGACCATGGCTCCCATCATCCCGCCGTTGAAGGTGACCTCGTGCCGGCCGGCCGATGCAAGGTCCGGCTCCGGCAGCGGGTTGGGCGGCAGGGCGGCGGGCCAGTCGGGAGCCTTTTGCCTGAGCGGATTATCGTCATAGGCGAGATCGACCAGGCGGAATTCTAGGTCTTCGTAGAAGCGGTCGATTACGGAAACCCGGCTTCCGGCAGCCGCCGTCATGTCGAGGATGACGTCGGCGCGCATCGCGGGTCCCAGCACGACCAGCCCGCTCTCCGGCGCATGCGGGTCGACGGGCTGCCCGTCCAGCGCGATTACGACTGGTTCGTGACTACCGAAGTCGAGGCCGAAGATGCGGGCGTTGGCGGCGTTGATCAGGCGCAGCCGGATGCGTTCTCCCTTTCGCACCTGAAAGACATCCGGCACGCGGCCATTGATCGTGACCGTGTTGCCGACCCGGCCGTTGTGCATCATGTCATGGTGGTTGCCGAAGTCTTCCCGCATCTCGGCGGTCTTGGTCAGCCGCCAGTCGGACAGCACCCATGTGACTTCGCGGTCGACCCGGACGGGATCGGCTTCCTCTACGATCAGCGGGCCGTACAGGCCTCTGCCAACCTGCTCGAAACTGCGATGGTGCGGATGGTACCAGAAGGTGCCTGCGTCGACGGCATCGAACTCGTAGGCAAAGGTCGCGCCGGGCGCGATCGGCGCCTGCGTGAGGTGCGGCACGCCGTCCATCGCGTTCGGGACTCGCAAACCGTGCCAGTGCACGGTCGTCTCTTCGTCGAGTTTGTTCTCGACCGCGACCCGCAGGCGTTCTCCCTGGCGGATGCGAATTTCCGGACCGGGCAGCCTGCCGTCATAGCACCAGATGGGGGTATCGCCATGCGGCTCGGGGACTATTTGGGCACGGCCCAGCAATGCGCGGAGCCGGAACTGGCGGATGTCCGCGGCATAGGTAGTGGGTTGCAGTGGAAGCATTGCGCCCGCCGAAACGGCAGCGGCCGATGTGAGGAAGGCGCGGCGCGTCAGCGCCGGCACGCGGTAATCGAACATGGATCAACCATCCTGGAATAGGCTCATGTGACGCACGGACGTAGCCGGACGCATCGACGGGTCGGCCGGGAGCGGATGCCCGCCGCGGCCGCGTCAGTTCAGGAAGGTGGTTCGGGGAGGATAGGGTTCAGGTGGCCCTGTGCGGCCGTCCGACGGTGCCGCGGTCGGCAAAGACACGATGCCCGCGACATGCGGAAGCTCGGCAGCGGCAGGGGGGCAGATCGCGGCCATCGAGGTCACGCAGAACTGGTCGCATGCCACCTGGCCGTCATCGTTCGGACAGTCCTGGCAATCGGGCATGCCGCCGTCCATGCCCGACATGGACATCTTCAGGGACATGTCGGTCGAAGCCGCCGAATGCGCCGCCGTTCCTGCGGCGAAGGCCGCCAGGAAAACAAAGGCCAGGATGCGGGCGAGCTTGCTCATAGGGCAGAGAGTAGTCTTGCCTCCGCATCGTGTCCAGATTCGGATCGTCGCAGGCGAGCGATGAGCGTCGCGGGGCCCTCGCGAGGGGATTTGTTGCCCTCTAAAACGCTCATCCTCGCCGACACTATCATGAATCTCGAGCTGGAGAAGCTTAGAAGCCCGCCGCCGGTGCCGTCGTCAGCTATACAAGCGTCGGATTTCACCACTAAAACAGCGCATTCAGCTCCTGCAGTTTGTCGTTGACCAGCCAGCCATAGTAATTTTCCTCGGGCAGCTTCTCCGGTTCGCCCGCGGCGCGGCGCCTGTCGTTTTCGGCCTTCAGCGCATGGGCGCGCTGCTCAGGATTGCCGACATTATAGAGGGTCGATGTGATGCCGGGATTGCCCGATATGTCGAAGCCGGCAATGCTCTGATAGGCATCGATCGATTTCCGGATCGTCGCCGCGACATAGTCCAAGGTCAGGTCCGGATCCATGATGGTCTTGTAGACCGCGTTCGGATCGCCGACGTCGAGCTTCGGCAGGCCGGAAACCTGGTGCACGAGATCGCTCATCTGCAAGGCGGTCAGCGGATTGAGCTGGCCGAGGCCAAAAGTCTGGCCGGCATAATAGGGCTGGAAGAAAGTCGCGCCGAAGCGGTCGTCGGGGAAGCTCTCACCGCCGACAGTCTTGCCGCGAAAGGAAAGGTTCCACACCTGCTCGCGGCATTCCCAGAGCTCGTAACTATCCGATTTGCCGACGCATTCCTGGAATTGCGGCCGTTGCACGAAATCGGTGATGTCCTCGCCTTCATAGGCGAAGGACAGCTTGCTCGACAGATAGGAGATCGCCTTGACGTAGTAGGTCTGCAGCCGGTCGTAGGCGTCGACATTGTAGGTGTGCTCGCCGACGATGGCGCCGACGATATGCATAGGATCGATGCCATAGGTCACTGCTGCCTGCTCGATCTTGCCGCGAAGACCGGCGTCGTGCTGCAGCAGCGCATAGACCTTGCGGTATTTCGACTGGAAGGTGGTGTTGGTGGCCTGGGTGCGCCGGCTTGAGGCGCCCGGTATGCTGGGCTGCTCGACATGACTGTTGCCCGGCGGCACCATCGTCGCCGCTTCGGCGGCGAACATGGCTGTCGCCAGCGTCAGCCCGAGAGTGACGAGGATCGTTTTTTTCATGCGCCGCCGCCTGCAACAACGCATGACCCTCGGAACCGATTTTCGGGGGTCATGCGCAGAACCAACTGTACAGCATCCTGCGCATCCAAAAAGCTGCGCGGCGCTGGTGTTGCCGGCAAACTAGGTAAAGCTGCAACGGGAGTCGAGAGCCCCGTCGCCCGGCAAGACAAAAGCTGGCCAGATGCTTCCATTTGGCCACACGTGCCGGCTCCGCCGGTCCGACTCTTGCGGATGGATCGCCTGCTACAGGATGAACCGCGACAGATCCGTGTTTCTCGACAGATCGCCGACATGCTTCTCCACATAGGCGGCGTCGACTGTCACCGACGTGCCGTGGCGGTCCGGCGCGTCATAGGAGATCTCGTCCAGCACCCGCTCCATCACCGTTTGCAGTCGCCTGGCGCCGATGTTCTCGACGCTGGCGTTGAGATCGACGGCGATGCCGGCCAGTGAATCGATAGCGTCGTCGGTGAAGACGAGATCGACGCCCTCGGTCTTCATCAGCGCGATGTACTGCTTGATCAGGCTGGCCTCGGTCTCGGTCAGGATGCGCACGAAATCGTCCTTCTCCAGCGCACGCAGCTCGACGCGGATCGGCAGACGGCCCTGCAATTCGGGCAGCAGGTCGGATGGCTTGGCAACGTGGAACGCGCCCGATGCGATGAACAGGATGTGATCCGTCTTCACCGGTCCGTATTTGGTCGCGACCGTGGTGCCTTCGACAAGCGGCAGCAGGTCGCGCTGCACGCCTTCGCGGGAAACACCGGCGCCCATGCCGCCTTCGCGCGAGGCGATCTTGTCGATCTCGTCGAGGAAGACGATGCCGTCGTTTTCGGTCGATTCGAGCGCCCTGCGCACCACCTCGTCCTGGTCGAGCAGCTTGTCGGACTCGTCGCCGACCAGCACCGCGTAGGATTCCTTCACTGTCGTCTTGCGGGTCTTGGTCTTCTGGCCGCCCATCGCTTTCGACAGCATGTCGTTGATGTTCAACACGCCGATATTGGCGCCCGGCATGCCGGGTATCTCGAAGCCGGGCATGCCGCCAGTGCCGGTATCACTCACTTCGATCTCGATCTCCTTGTCGTCGAGCTCGCCGTCGCGCAGCTTTTTGCGGAAACTGTCGCGCGTCGCCGGGCTCGCCGTCTTGCCGACGAGCGCTTCCAGCACGCGTTCCTCGGCATTGATATGGGCGCGCGCCTTGACGTCCTCGCGCATCTTCTCGCGCACCAGGCCGATGGCGATCTCGACCAGGTCGCGGATGATCTGCTCGACGTCGCGGCCGACATAGCCGACCTCGGTGAATTTGGTCGCCTCGACCTTGACGAACGGCGCACCGGCAAGGCGCGCCAGGCGGCGCGAGATCTCGGTCTTGCCCACGCCGGTCGGGCCGATCATCAGGATGTTCTTCGGCATCACCTCTTCACGCATCTGGCCTTCGAGCTGCTGGCGGCGCCAGCGGTTGCGCAAGGCGATGGCCACGGCGCGCTTGGCGTCCTTCTGGCCGATGATGAAGCGATCGAGTTCCGAAACGATTTCGCGGGGCGAGAATGTGGTCATATCGCTAAATTCCACTTTGCCACTGCCGGATGGACTCGAACGGATGCAGCAGCATGATCACGTTGAGTGTCAGATTGTCCCTGATGATGTAGCCGACACCGAATTCGAAGATGAGAGCGAGGGTCACGATCACCCATATAGGAAGCCTGCGCGCCATCACAAATCCCAGCACCATCGCCAGCGTGTCCGCCACCGAATTGATGATGCTGTCGCCGTAATAGTCGAGCGAGATCGTGCCGGCGCGGTAGCGCTCGATGATCAACGGGCTGTTCTCGAGAAGCTCCCAGCCGCCCTCGATGACGACGGCAAATGCCAGCCTGAGCCCGATCGGCGAGCGCGGGAACAGAGCCCACGCCAGCGCGTAGAACAGGAAGCCGTGGATGAGGTGCGAGAATGTGTACCAGTCGGAAACATGCTGGGAATTCTCCGAGCTCTGCACGATGCCGTGCCACAGCTTGACATAGCCGCATTCGCAGATCGGCGTTCGGCCCATGCCGTAAAGGGCTCCAGCCTGGAATATAATCAGGCCGAGGACGAGCAGAAGTCCCATCCGCCAGCTGTCTTCATAGGCCGAGACGGTCTTGTCGGCGCCGCTTGTACTCATGCTGTTACTGCCCCTCTTCGGCGCCTTATTCGGCGTCACCCTATTCGATATTGCCCTCTTGGGCGTCGCCCGCTTCGGCGTCAATTGCCATCAGCACGGCGTCGCCATATTCCGATTGCCTGCGATCGATAGCTCTGAACCCGGCCTTTTGATAGGCACGGATCGCTCGTCCGTTGGATGGATCCGGGTCGATGATGACACGCGGTGCCCCTTCCTCGAACAGCTGTTCCACGAACTGCCGGACAATTGCCGAGCCGTGGCCGCGTCCGACAAGCTCGGGCCTGCCGATCGACAGATCGATGCCGAGCGTGCCGAAAGGCTGGTCGCTGTAGGGGTGGCCGTCCTCCAGATGCGGATCGTAGCTCTGCATGTAGCCGATCGGCTCGCCGTCGAGCTCGATGATCAGCGGCTCGACGGAAATGCTGTCGATGTGCTCACGGATCTGGGCGATCTCCGTCTCGGGATCGTCCCACCACTCGGCGACATGCGGCTCGGCCAGCCATGCCGCGATCATCGGCAGGTCCGCCTCCGTCACCGGTCGAAAATCATATCTATTTTCTCGTTTGGCCATGATCTCCTGCGAACCGAAGGTCAGCGAAGCAAAAACCGGTTTCCACTTTTCGGGATCATGGCCAGCGGCCGGCTCAGCCGGCATCGAGGATTTCGATGACAAAATTGTTGTTGGTGTAGACGCAGATGTCGGATGCGATCTGCATCGCCTTGCGGGCGATTTCTTCGGCATCCTTGTCGGTGTCCATCAGCGCGCGCGCCGCGGCCAGCGCATAATTGCCGCCCGAGCCGATCGCCATGACGCCATGTTCGGGTTCGAGCACGTCGCCGGTGCCGGTCAGCGCCAGCGAGACCGACTTGTCGGCAACCAGCATCATCGCTTCCAGCCGGCGCAGATAGCGGTCGGTGCGCCAGTCCTTGGCGAGTTCGACGCAGGCCCGCGTCAATTGCTCCGGATATTGTTCGAGCTTGGCCTCCAGCCGCTCCAGAAGCGTGAAGGCGTCAGCGGTGGCGCCGGCGAAACCGGCAATGACATTGCCGCTTTTGCCGATTCGGCGCACCTTCTTGGCATTGCCTTTCATGATCGTCTGGCCAAGGCTGACCTGGCCATCACCGGCGATCACCACCTTGCCGCCCCTGCGCACGGTCAGGATCGTCGTGGCGTGCATGGTCAGTTCGTTCGACATCTCTGCTCCGATCAGCGCCGATCCCGACAAGGCGATTTGGCGCATTACGAGTGACTTGATCGACCATATGTATGCATAGGTCCGATGATTGCCAACCGGTCATCGGTCAGGCTCGATACTGCTTGGCACGGCAACTGGCAATCGCCGGATCATGCTGCTAGAAGGCTCTCGTTTTCAAGCATGTGGACGCTTTCAAGCATGTGGACGCTTGGAACGCCTGAACTCTGGACAAGGATGAGCATGCCGCCCCGTTCCGCCAACGCAAGCCGCAAGACCAAGGAAACCGACATCTCCGTATCGGTCCAGGTCGACGGCTCGGGAAAATCCGATATTTCGACGGGCGTCGGCTTCTTCGACCACATGCTGGAGCAGCTGTCGCGCCATTCCCTGATCGACATGACGGTCAAGGCCAAGGGCGACCTGCACATAGACGACCACCACACGGTCGAGGACACCGGCATCGCGCTCGGCCAGGCGCTGGCCAAGGCGTTGGGCGAGCGGCGCGGCATCATGCGCTATGCCTCGGTCGATCTCGCCATGGACGAGACGCTGACGCGCGCGGCGATCGACGTCTCCGGCCGTCCTTTCCTTGTCTGGAACGTTGCGTTCTCATCGCCGAAGATCGGCACGTTCGACACCGAACTGGTGCGCGAATTCTTCCAGGCCCTGGCGCAGAATGCCGGCATCACGCTGCATGTCACCAACCACTACGGCGCCAACAATCACCACATCGCCGAGACCTGCTTCAAGGCGGTGGCGCGTGCGCTGCGTTTCGCGCTTGAAAGCGACCCGCGCCAGCCTGACGCGGTTCCTTCCACCAAGGGATCTCTGAAGGGATAGGCCATGGCTGTCTATGTCGTGATGGAACCGCCGGGCCGCGGCGAAAAGCCTGACACAACGGCCTTTGTCCGTGATGGGTTTTCCTGGCTTGGCTTCCTCGTGCCGCCGCTATGGCTGCTCTGGCACCGGTTGTGGATCGAGGCAGCAATGGCGTTTGTCGCCATGGCTCTGCTTTCGATGCTTGCCGAAGGGCTGAGCCTTGGGCTGGCCGGTCGGCTGCTGTCGCTGCTGGTATCGCTCTATGTCGGGCTGGAAGGGCAGGCCTTGCGGATCGCCGCACTGCGCCGTCGTGGCTGGCACGAATGGGGCGTCGTCGAGGCCGACAGGCTCGACGATGCCGATACGCGCTATGTGCTGGAAGCCGAAGCGCATGCGGATGAGCCAGCGCCAGTGCCGCGCATCGTTCCGGACGCTGCCAATGCCCGGCCGGCACAGACGGGAATGGTGCTCGGACTGACGCACACGCCGGGAAGACCCTGACATGCGGGTCGCGATCATCGATTATGGCTCGGGCAACCTGCGCTCGGCCACCAAGGCCTTCGAGCGCGCCGCGCACGAAGCCGGCATCGCCGCCGCCATCGACCTGACCGCCGATGCCGAGCGTGTCAGAACCGCCGACCGCATCGTCTTGCCCGGCGTCGGCGCCTATGCCGATTGCGCGGCCGGGCTGCGCGCTGTGGCCGGCATGTGGGAGGCGGTCGAGGAGGTCGCGATCGTCAAGGCGCGGCCGTTTCTCGGGATCTGCGTCGGCATGCAGCTGATGTCGGAGCGGGGCCTGGAAAAGACTGTCACAAAAGGCTTTGGCTGGATCGCCGGCGACGTCAAGGAGATCACCCCGGCCGATCCTGCGCTAAAAATCCCGCAGATCGGCTGGAATACGATCGAGCTCACGCGCAAGCATCCGCTGTTTTCCGGCATTCCAACCGGCGCCAAGGGGCTGCACGCCTATTTCGTCCATTCCTATCATCTCGACGCCAGGCAAGCCGACGACTTGCTGGCGATTGCCGACTACGGTGGTCCGGTGACGGCCGCTGTCGTCAGCGGCAATCTCGCCGGCACGCAGTTTCATCCCGAAAAGAGCCAGGCGCTTGGCCTGGCGCTGATCACCAATTTCCTGCGCTGGAGGCCCTAAGAAAATGAGCAAGAAAGGCTACTGGGTGGTCATGCTCACGGTGACTGACCCCGTCGGTTATCAGCGCTACCGTGATGCCATCGGTGACGCCATTTCGCGCTACGACGGCCGCTATCTCGTGCGCGGCGGACAGGTCACAAACCCCGAAGGATCGGAATTTGACAGGCATGTTGTGGTCGAGTTCGACTCTTACCAGACAGCGCTGAACTGTTACCAGTCGCCGGCCTATCAGACCGCACTACGGAATCGACTGGCGGCTTCGACCGGCCATTTCGCGATCGTCGAGGGCGCCTGAAAGTGATCCTGTTCCCGGCCATCGATCTCAAGGACGGCAAGTGCGTGCGCCTGAAGCACGGCGATATGGCGACCGCGACGATTTACAATGACGACCCGGCAGCGCAGGCCAGGGCCTTCGAGCAACAAGGCTTTGAATGGCTGCATGTCGTCGACCTCAACGGCGCCTTCAAGGGCCAGAGCGTCAACGGCGCGGCGGTCGGCGCCATTCTCAAGGCAACAATAAACCCGGTGCAGCTCGGCGGCGGCATCCGCACCCTGGCGCAGGTCGAGGACTGGCTCGATCGCGGGCTGGCCCGCATCATTCTCGGCACGGTGGCGGTGCGCGATCCGGATCTGGTCAGGCAGGCCTGCAAGGCATTCCCGGGCAAGATCGCCGTCGGCATCGACGCCAAGGGCGGCAAGGTGGCGGTCGAGGGCTGGGCCGAGGCCTCTAGTCTCGGCGTCATCGAACTGGCGAAGAAGTTCGAGGGCGCCGGCGTTGCCGCCATCATCTACACCGACATCGACCGCGACGGTGTGCTGACAGGCATCAACTGGGACGCCACCATCGATCTTGCCGACGCCGTGTCCATCCCGGTCATCGCCTCCGGCGGGCTGGCGTCGATCGCCGATATCGTGCGCATGACGATGCCCGATGCGCAAATGCTCGAAGGCGCCATCTCAGGGCGTGCACTTTATGACGGACGTATCGACCCGGCCGAGGCGTTGGCGATCCTGGCGGCCGGACCGGAGAGGGCGAGGGCGCGATGAAACTCTCGATCATCCTCGCACCCTATGACAGCGGCCTTTACCACGCCGGCTTTGGCCAGGGCCCCGACGCCATCATTGCCGGCGGCCTTGTCGATGAACTTGCCTTGCGCGGCCATGATGTCATCGTCGAGGACATCGGCGAGGTCGGCGATGCCCAGAGACGCGAAATCGCGACAGGTTTCGCGGTTTGTCGGGCAGTCGCCACCAAGGTCGACATGGCGCGCGACGATGAGCGTTTTCCCATCGTGCTCGCCGGAAATTGCCTGACCGCCGCCGGTGCGGTGGCTGGCGACGCCGCTGATTCGATCATCTGGATCGATCAGCATGGCGATCTCAACACGCCCGAGACGTCGGCCTACGGCTTTCTCGACGGCATGGCGCTGGCGACGGCGCTGGGGCTCTGCTGGCGGCCGATGACGTCAGCCATTCCCGGCTTCCAGGCGATCGACCCGTCGCGCTGCATGCTGGTCGACGCGCGCGACCTCGATCCAGATGAAAGGCGGCTTCTCGAAACATTGCCGATCATTCGCGCCCAGTGGACCGATGCACTCGACAATGTCGGAAAGCTCAAGGCGGCCGGCGCGGCCCAAGCGCATTTGCATCTTGATCTGGATGTTCACGATCCGGATGTGCTGCAAGTGAACCGCTATGCGCTGCCGGGAGGTCCAAATCCGGAGCAGCTGCGGCAACTGGTTTGCGGGCTGGCCAAGTCGATCCCGATCGTCGGCATTACCCTGTCCGCCTACGATCCTGCCTTTGACGCCAAAGGCGAGGTTCCGCCTGTCGTTGGGCAATTGCTTGGCGATTTTCTTGCCGCGCATGCGAGGATCTGATGCTGAAAGCCCGCGTCATCCCCTGTCTCGACGTCAAGAACGGCCGCGTCGTCAAAGGCGTCAATTTCGTCGATCTGATCGATGCCGGCGATCCGGTCGAGGCGGCCAAGGCCTATGATGCCGCCGGCGCCGACGAGCTCTGCTTCCTCGACATCACCGCCTCGTTCGAAAATCGCGAAACCATCTTCGACATCGTCGCCCGCACAGCCGAGCAATGCTTCATGCCGCTGACCGTCGGCGGCGGCGTGCGCCAGGTCGCCGACATAAGAAAGCTGCTTTTGGCCGGCGCCGACAAAGTGTCGATCAACACGGCGGCGGTGAGGAATCCCGATTTCATCGCCGAGGCGGCCGACAAGTTCGGCAACCAATGCATCGTCGTCGCCATCGACGCCAAGATAGTGTCGGGCGAAGGCGAGGCCGACCGCTGGGAGATTTTCACCCATGGCGGCCGCGAGAAGACCGGCATCGACGCGGTCGAATTCGCTCAGCAGATGGTCGATCGCGGCGCCGGCGAGATCCTGCTGACGTCGATGGACCGCGACGGCACCAAGGCCGGCTACGACATCGCGCTCACCCGCGCGGTCGCCGACGCGGTGCGTGCGCCGGTCATTGCCTCCGGCGGCGTCGGCACGCTCGATCACCTGGTCGAGGGCATTCGCGACGGCCATGCCGGCGCGGTGCTGGCGGCATCGATCTTCCATTTCGGCACGTACAGCATTGCTGAAGCCAAGTCGCACATGGCCCGCGCCGGCCTGCCGATGCGACTGGACTCGTCAGGGGATCGGCTCTAAAGCATGATCCCGAACCGAAGGTCCGCGCCAGCCAAAAAAGGGGGAACCGGTTTCGGAAAAGATCATGCTTAAACAAGCAGATAGATGGCGCCATGGCTGAGTTTTCGCTCTCCGATCTGGAGACAATCATCAGGGAACGCGCGCATTCCGGCGATCCGGATTCGTGGACGGCAAAGCTGTTCGCGCGCGGCATCGACAAGGCGGCGCAGAAGCTCGGCGAAGAGGCGGTCGAAACGGTGATCGCGGCCGTTGGCGGTGACAGGCAAGCCCTCGTTTCGGAAAGCGCCGATCTCATCTATCATTGGCTCGTCGTTCTGGGCGTCGCCGGCGTTCCGCTTGCCGATGTCCTGACCGAACTCGAGCGCCGCACCGGTCGTTCGGGCGTCGCCGAAAAGGCGTCTCGGCAGGACCGGGGCTGATCGCTGCGGAGGGCAGGAAACTCGATGGACCAGCTCGCCCCCACCGAGAAATATTCGCCCTTCCGTTTTTTCTCGGCGGAAGAATGGTCGCAGTTCCGCGCCGACACGCCAATGACGCTCGGCGAGGACGAGATCCGTCGCCTGCGTTCGCTCAACGATCCGGTCGACCTCGAAGAGGTCAAGCGCATCTATCTTTCGCTATCTCGGCTGTTGTCGGCCCATGTCGAGGCCAGCCAACTGCTGTTCAGGCAGCGCCAGGCCTTCTTCAACGCGGGGGATGTCGTCAAGACGCCCTTCATCATCGGGATTGCCGGCTCCGTCGCGGTCGGTAAATCGACCACGGCGCGCGTCCTCAAGGAATTGCTGGCGCGCTGGCCGTCGAGCCCCAAGGTCGATCTGATCACCACCGACGGCTTCCTGCTTCCCAACGAAATCCTGCGCCGCAACAATTTGATGGAGCGCAAGGGCTTTCCCGACAGCTACGATGTCGGCGCCCTGCTGCGTTTCCTGTCGGGCATCAAATCGGGGCAGCGCAATGTCCGCGCGCCAGTCTATTCGCACCTGACCTACGACGTCGTTCCCGGCGCGTTCCAGACCATCGACCGGCCGGACATATTGATCTTCGAAGGCATCAACGTCCTGCAGCCGGGCAAGCTGCCAAAGGACGGCAAGATCGTGCCTTTCCTGTCGGATTTCTTCGACTTCGCCATCTATATCGATGCCGAAGAGGAGCTGATCCATCAATGGTACATCGCCCGCTTCATGCGGCTGCGCGAGACGGCCTTCCGCGATCCGGACTCCTTCTTCCACCGCTATTCGCAACTTTCGCAAGCAGCGGCCCGCGCCATCGCCGAAGGCCTGTGGGCCAACATCAACCTGAAGAATCTGCGCGAGAACATCCTGCCGACTAGAGCCCGCGCCGATCTCATCCTGCGCAAGGGCGCCAATCATCTGGTCGAGGAAGTGGCGCTCAGGAAGCTGTAACGAAGCGGTTAACAGCGCTTTAGGCAATGCCCCGCTACCGTTCGATTGCAGCGGCGATACGACTCGACTTGAAAGTCCGCGCTTTTGCGCGACAGCATTAGCCAGGATAGGTCACCCGCCGCAGCGTCAGATTGATCCGCCCGCCATTCCTGAGCAGTGCCGAGGTCGACGGATAGATACGGTCGACGCCGTGGAAACAGAGGCGGCCTTCGCCGCCAAGCACGACGACGTCGCCGCTTTTCAGCCTAAACGATTTGGTGCCGCCTTCGCGCCTGCTCTGGCCGACCCTGAACAGGCAATCGTCGCCCAGTGAAACGGAGACGACCGGCGCGGAGAAATCGATCTCGTCGCGGTCCTGATGAAGGCCCATCTTCGCGTCGGGCGAATAGAAATTGACCAGGCAGGCCTCCGGCGGATGGGGATAGGCAGACACCTCGCGCCACAGCTCCAGCAGCACGTCCGGGATCGGCGGCCAGGGCGTCCCGGTCACCGGGTGCGTCGGCTGGTAGCGATAGCCGTGCTGCTTGTCGGTGACCCAGCCAAGCGAACCGCAATTGGTCATGCGCACGCTCATCTCCTTGCCGGTGCGCGGCATCGCCGGCACGAACAGAGGCGCTTCCTGCACGACCTGCCTCACATCCTCGACCAGCGCTTCCTGCACCGCGCGGGATAGGTAGCCGGGCATGTGGCGGACGCCTCTGGGCAGAACGAGCATCAGCTTGGTCGCTTCATCGGGTTCATCTGGCGGACAATGCCACCAACAAACAAGAACGGCGACCCGAAAGCCGCCGTTCTTGTCCTTGGATGGCAATCGCCAGCTTAAGGTGTGGTGAGATTCGGGTCAGGCCGAGCCGAAAATGGTGGTTTCAGAGAACCGGAGCGGAGCGTACTTAAGTACGTGAGCACCGGAAGCGCAGGAAACCGCCGTTTGCAGGCGGCATCACCTGAATATCAACATACCTTAGTCGAGATCCGGGATGCGCAGAACCTGCCCCGGATAGATCCTGTCCGGGTCGGTCAGCATCGGCTTGTTGGCCTCGAAAATGATCGTGTTCTTCGCACCCTTGCCCTTGCCATAGCTCTTTTCAGCGATCTTCCAGAGATTGTCGCCTTTCTTGACCGTGTAGAAGGTCGGTTGCTTGGCCGGGGCTGCGGGCGTGCCGGCCTCGGGTGCGGCGACCTGCAATTCATCCGCCTGCACCTTGGACACGCCGAGCGTGTTGCCGACGGCGATGATGGCTTTTTCGAAGATCGACTGATCCTTGACCACGCCTTTCAGCACAGCCGTGTCGCCCTTGACGTCGACTTCCACATTGTCGGTGCCGAGCGCGTGCGAATCGAGTTCCTTCTTCAGCGTATCGGCGGTCGGCTCCGGCTCATCGTCGCCGAAGCCGAGCTTCTTGCCGACGTCCTTGACGAAATCAAACATGCCCATCTGCGGTCTCCTTCCTGTGACGAATGCCGAACTTGCAACCTGCAACCTCGAATTGGAAGCGGTCTCGACCGCGATCGATGTCGTGCCCGCCGCATCGGCCCAAAACTCGGAATCGATTTTTGGAAAAGCACCGTGCGTGACTGCCCGAGCGCGCACCCTTTGCGTCCGGGTCGACGCGTGTCAATCGTCGTCCACGCGACCGCGCAGCTTCTTGATCGTGCCGCGCCCAGCCTTGGTCTTCAGCCGCCTTTCGACCGCGCCTTTCGAAGGCCTCGTCTTCTTGCGCGGCGGCGGCGGCGGTTCGGCGGCCCTGGCGACCAGTTCCGCAAGCCGCGCCCGGGCGTCCGCCCGGTTCTGCTCTTGCGTGCGGAAGCGACCGGCCTCGATGACGATGACGCCGTCCTTGGTGGCGCGCTGGCCGGCCAGCCTTATGGTTCGCTCGCGGACGCGCTCCGACAGGCCCGGCGCATTCGCTGCATCGAAGCGCAATTGCACCGCCGTCGCCACCTTGTTGACGTTCTGGCCGCCGGGGCCGGACGAGCGGATGAAGTCCTCGTGCAGGTCATCCGGATGGATCACCGCATCGTCGGCAATGATGATCTTGTCGTCGGCGTTCATGCCGCAGTCATGGCGCGGCCAACGAAAAAAGAAAAGGCCCAGGTCGGGCCTTCCCCCCGGGTCGGGCCTTCCCGATCCCGGTCCCGGGTCGGGCGTTCCCGACCCCGGTCCGGCGCCTCGAGATGCAGCGGCGACTATTCCGCGGCTTCGCGCATGCGCGGCGCGGCGCCGAGCACGATGGCGTCGACATGCGGTTCGAATTTTTCGAAATTGACGGCGAACATGCCGACCAGCCTCGCCGCCTGCAGGTCATAGGCTGAGGTATCGGCCCATGTCGATCTTGGATCGAGAATGGCACGGTCGACGCCCGCGACCGCCACCGGCACCTCGAAACCAAAATTGGCGTCGGTCCGGTAATCGGCCCCTTTCAGCGAGCCGTCGAGCGCCGCGGCGAGCAGCGCCCGCGTTGCCTTGATCGGCATCCGCTTGCCGGTGCCGTAGGCACCGCCGGTCCAGCCGGTGTTGACCAGCCAGCAATCGACACTGTGATGGGCGATCAGCTCGCGCAGCAGATTGCCGTATTCCGACGGATGGCGCGGCATGAACGGTGCGCCGAAACAGGTCGAAAACGTCGCTTCGGGTTCGGTGACGCCCTTTTCGGTCCCTGCCACCTTGGCGGTGTAGCCGGAGAGGAAATGATACATCGCCTGCGCCGGGGTCAGCCGGGCGATCGGCGGCATCACGCCGAATGCGTCGGCGGTCAGCATGATGATGTTTTTCGGGTGACCGGCGCGGCCGGTCTTGCTGGCGTTGGGGATGAAGTGGAGCGGATAGGCGCAGCGCGTGTTTTCAGTGAGATTGCCGTCGTTGAAATCCGGCACGCGGCCGGCGTCGAGCACCACATTCTCCAGCACCGTGCCGAAGCGCTGGGTGGTGGCGAAGATCTCCGGCTCGGCTTCGGCCGAGAGCTTTATCGTCTTGGCATAGCAGCCGCCTTCGAAGTTGAAGATGCCATGCGGACCCCAGCCGTGCTCGTCGTCGCCGACCAGCGTGCGCGACGGATCGGCCGACAGCGTCGTCTTGCCGGTTCCCGAGAGGCCGAAGAAGATGGCCGCGTCTCCGCCGGCGCCTTCATTGGCCGAGCAGTGCATCGGCATCACGCCCTTCGCCGGCAACTGATAGTTGAGCACCGTGAACACCGATTTTTTCATTTCGCCGGCATAGGAGGTGCCGCCGATCAGCACGATCATGCGCGTCAGATCGACGGCGATCACCGTTCCGGTTCGGGTGCCGTGGCGGACGGGATCGGCGCGGAACGACGGCAGGTCGATGATCGTCAACTCGGGCACGAAATGCTCGAGCTCGGCGGCTTGCGGGCGAATGAGCAGATTGCGGATGAACAAGGAGTGCCAGGCAAGCTCCGTGACGACCCGGGTCGTCAGCTTCAAGTCCTCATCAGCGCCGCCGACCAGGTCCTGCACATAAAGATCCTTGTCCGCCGCGTGGGCGCGAAAATCGGCGAGCAGCGTGTCGAACTGGGCCGGCGAAATCGACTTGTTGTTGTCCCACCAGACATGCGGCCCGGTGGTCTCGTCGCGCACGACGAATTTGTCCTTGGGCGAGCGGCCGGTGTGCTGCCCGGTCTCGGCGACCAGCGCGCCATGCGCGGTAAGCCGGGCCTCGCCGCGGCGGATCGCCTCCTCGTAAAGGACGGCCTCGCCGAAATTATAGCGCACCGCGCCGGTGGTTTTCAGGCCGATCCGGTCGATCGCCCATGCGGGATTGCGTTTGCCGGCTTCCGACATGAGGGGTTCCTTCTTCGATTGCAGCATCCTGGCCGGCGAACTTCCGGAGCCTCCAACGATGGAGACTGTAACGGTCAGAACCAGAAAAGCCAAATGATATCAAATATTTAATCGATTTAAATAATTTGAAAGTTGTTTAAATCGTTTATATGTGCGAAAAATCAGGCGGGTGCCCAAAGGATTGGCGGTCTGTATCGGTCCAATCCATGTTGAGGTGAGATTGTGGCCGCCGGCATGCCGCTCGTGACAGCGGACGAAGCCTGTGCCACATTTTGTACCTAATTTGTCCTGCAAAAGCCCCTTCTCGACCAAAGAAGGGACAGCTCATGAGGGAGCCACTTGAAATGGCAACAATCGCGCTTGTCGACGACGACCGCAACATTCTGACTTCGGTGTCGATCGCCCTCGAATCGGAGGGGTATCGCGTCGAAACCTATACGGATGGGGCGTCGGCGCTGGAAGGTCTGGCGGCGCGCCCGCCGAATCTCGCCATTCTCGACATCAAGATGCCGCGTATGGACGGCATGGAGCTTCTGCGCCGGATGCGCCAGAAATCCGACCTGCCGGTGATCTTCCTGACGTCCAAGGACGACGAGATCGATGAGCTTTTCGGCCTCAAGATGGGCGCCGACGACTTTATCCGCAAACCCTTCTCGCAGCGTCTTCTGGTCGAGCGGGTTCGCGCCGTGCTGCGCCGTGCCAGCGCCCGCGAGGCGTCGGCCAAGACGCCCAACCAGCAGGCCCGTTCGCTTGAGCGCGGCCAACTTGTCATGGACCAGGAGCGCCACACCTGCACCTGGAAAGGCGAGCCGGTGACGCTTACCGTCACCGAATTCCTGATCCTGCATTCTCTGGCCCAACGCCCCGGTGTGGTAAAAAGCCGTGATGCGCTGATGGATTCGGCCTATGATGAGCAGGTCTATGTCGATGACCGCACCATCGACAGTCACATCAAGCGGCTTCGCAAGAAGTTCAAGGCCGTCGATGATGACTTCGAGATGATCGAAACCCTTTACGGAGTCGGATATCGGTTCCGCGAAGCGTAAATAGGCAATAGGCAGTAGGGAATAGTCGGTAGTCAGTTTTGAATGGTGCGAACGGCCACTCAGCATCGCCGCGACCTCAGCCAACCATTTCTCTATTCCCTACTGCCTACTCACTAATTACTAAGCGGGGGCTGCTATTCGATGGCAGTGGACGTAGAGCGAGTGAGACGGACGGGCGCCCGGCGCCCGTCGCGGATTCTGCCCGCATTCCTGTCGAGGATCACGGTGCCGATGCGCCGCTTCCTCGGCCACCATATCTTTTCCAGCCTGACGCGGCGCATTCTCTTCCTCAACCTCGCAGGCTTGGCCGTCCTGGTCACCGGCATCCTCTACCTCAACACGTTTCGCGACGGGCTGATCGATGCCCGCGTCGAGAGCCTGATGACCCAGGGCGAGATCATCGCCGGCGCGATCGCCGCATCGGCGACGGTCGAGACCGATTCGATCAGCATCGATCCGGAAAAGCTGCTTGAACTGCAGGCCGGCGAAAGCCTGGGCCCCGGCTCCGATCAGCTCGACAATCTGGACTTTCCGATCAATCCGGAGCGCGTCGCGCCGGTGCTCAGGCGCTTGATTTCGCCGACGCGGACGCGCGCCCGGATCTATGACCGCGACGCCAATCTGCTGCTCGATTCGCGCCACCTCTATTCGCGCGGCCAGATCCTTCGCTACGATCTGCCGCCGACCGACAAGGAAGAGCCCGATCTTCTCGAGCGAATCCAGAAATTCGTCTTCGACTTCTTCCGCAACACCGCGCTGCCGGTCTATCATGAGCAGCCGGGTGGCAACGGCGCTGCATTTCCGGAGGTGGTCAAGGCGCTTACCGGCAGCCCGTCGACCATCGTGCGGATCTCCGAACAGGGCGAGCAGATTGTTTCGGTCGCCGTGCCGATCCAGCGCTTCCGCGCCGTCCTCGGCGTGCTGATGCTGTCGACGGAAGGCGGCGACATCGACAAGATCGTCGCGGCCGAGCGCAAGGCGATCCTGCGCGTCTTCGGCATTGCCGCACTTGTCACTGCCATCCTGTCGATGCTGCTTGCCTCGACCATCGCCAACCCGCTGCGCCGGCTGTCGGCGGCGGCGGTCAGGGTGCGGCGCGGCGTCAAGAATCGCGAGGAAATCCCGGACTTCTCCGATCGGCAGGACGAGATCGGCAATCTGTCGATCGCCGTGCGCGACATGACCAATGCGCTCTACGCCCGCATCGAGGCGATCGAAAGTTTCGCGGCCGACGTCTCGCACGAATTGAAGAACCCGCTGACCTCGCTGCGCAGCGCGGTAGAGACCCTGCCTCTGGCCAAGAACGAGGCGTCGCGCGCCCGGCTGATGGAGATCATCCAGCACGACGTCCGGCGGCTGGACCGTCTCATCACCGACATTTCCGATGCCTCCCGTCTTGACGCCGAGCTCGCGCGCGAAGACGCAGGAACCGTGGATCTCAAGAAATTCATCACCGATCTGGTCGACGTTTCGCGCACGGCCACGCGCAACAAGAAAACGGTCGACATCGAGTTCAAGGTCGCCAAACTGCCGCAGGGCGTCAAAGGCTATTTCGTCGCCGGCCATGATCTGAGGATCGGCCAGGTCATCACCAACCTGATCGAGAATGCCCGCTCCTTCGTTCCTGAGGAGCGCGGCCACATCGCCATATCGCTGGCGCGCGCCGGCAAGGTCAACATCATCACCGTCGACGACAATGGTCCCGGCATAAGGGCCGACAACATCGACCGCATCTTCGAGCGCTTCTACACCGACCGGCCGGCCGGCGAGGCGTTCGGCCAGAACTCGGGTCTTGGCCTGTCGATCAGCAGGCAGATCGTCGAAGCCCATGGCGGCACGCTGACCGCCGAGAACATCCCGGGCACCAAACCCGGCGAGATCAAGGGCGCGCGTTTCGTCGTGACACTGCCGGCGGAAGGCTGACGCATGATCCGAAAAGTGGGAACCGGTTTTCGGACAAGAGCATGATCCCGAAAAGTGGCGACCGGTTTCCGGACAAGAATCATGCCTGAGCCGACTGTGAAGGCTGAGAACATTCACGGCACGGCGATCCTGATCGGCGAGCGTGGTGTCCTCATCACGGGACCGTCCGGCTCGGGCAAGACGACGCTGGCGTTCGCCCTCATCGATCATTGCCGCCAACGTGGATTGTTTTCGCGGCTGATCGGTGACGACAGGCTCCTCGCGGCCGATCACGCGGGGCGGCTGGTCTGCCGGGTGCCCGCTCCCATCGCCGGCCTCGCCGAGGTGCCCGGATTCGGCCCGCGGCCATTGTCGTTCGAGCCCGGCGGCGTCATCGACCTTTGCGTCCGGCTGGTCCCGGCAAGCGAAATGGACCGCTTCCAGGAAGATGCCAGCGAGCCCATCGCGGGCTGTCCGCTGCCGCGTATTGATCTTGCCGAACGCAATGTTCCAGCGGCCTTGCCGGCCGTGATGGCGCGGCTGCCAATTGCGCCTTTCGTATGATGCGATTTCGAATTGTTGCTGCAATGCGTCAAAATGGCCTGTGCCTGTGCAATTTTGGACTTGTCAACGCGCCTCGCGTCGACAAGATAGCGCTCCCGCCGCCTGAAAAGGCCGGCGAGCATGAAACGCCTGTGAAGCGGCGATGACGGGAGCCACCAAAGAATGATCGGACTCGTGCTTGTAACGCACGGTCAACTGGCCGCCGAATTCCGCCATGCCGTGGAACATGTCGTCGGGCCACAAGACAGTTTCGAGACCGTCGCGATCGGCGCCGATGACGATATGGAGCAGCGCCGCAGCGACATCATCGACGCCGTTGCCCGTGTCGACACGGGAGCGGGCGTCATCGTTTTGACAGACATGTTCGGCGGCACGCCTTCCAATCTTGCAATTTCGGTGATGGAATCCGGTCGTACCGAGGTCATTGCCGGCATGAACCTGCCGATGCTGATCAAGCTGTCCAGCATTCGCAAGGGCGACAATATGAGCGCAGCGCTGGACGAGGCGCAGGCGGCCGGCCGCAAATACATCAATGTCGCCAGCCAGCTTCTGAGCAGCAAATGAGCGCGCTGTCGGCCAACAAGGGTGACATCGTCCGGGAATTTCCAATCGTCAACCAGCGTGGCCTGCATGCCCGCGCCTCGGCAAAGTTCGTTCAGGTCGCCAGCGGCTTCAACGCCTCCGTCCAGGTCGAGAAGGACGGCGTCACGGTTGGTGGCACCTCGATCATGGGCCTCATGATGCTGGCGGCAAGCCCCGGCTATTCGATCCGCGTCACCGCCAGCGGCCCGGAGGCCGAGCAGGTGATCGACGCGCTGGAGCAGCTGGTCGCCTCCCGCTTCGGCGAAGAGTCCTGACGCCTGGAGCGCGTCGCGGCTGAACCCGATCTCGCGCCGGTGCGCCTGCGAAGACATGCACGGATAAGGATTTCTTTATATCCCATTGTCGTCCGACCGACGATCTGCTAGTCAGGCCGGCAACTCGCGCCCTTCGACCGCCTTCCGGCGCGGGCGCATCCCGAAGACAATTCTTGATCGGAGCACTGCCATGACGGGTAGCAATGACTATGTGGTCGCCGACATCTCGCTTGCCGGCTGGGGCCGCAAGGAGATCGAGATCGCCGAAACCGAAATGCCGGGCCTGATGGCCTGCCGCGAAGAATTTGGCAAGGCGCAGCCGCTCAAGGGCGCGCGCATCACCGGCTCGCTGCACATGACCATCCAGACGGCGGTGCTGATCGAAACGCTGAAGGCGCTCGGCGCCGAGATCCGCTGGGCCTCCTGCAACATCTTCTCGACCCAGGACCATGCGGCCGCGGCCATCGCCGTGGCCGGCATTCCGGTCTTCGCGGTCAAGGGCGAGTCGCTCGAGGACTACTGGGTCTACACCGACAAGATATTCCAGTGGGCCGATGGCGGCACCTCCAACATGATCCTCGACGATGGCGGCGATGCAACCATGTACATCCTGATCGGCGCGCGCGCCGAAGCCGGCGAGGATGTGCTCTCCAATCCAGGCAGCGAGGAGGAAGAAATCCTGTTTGCCCAGATCAAAAAGCGTATGGCGGCATCGCCCGGTTTCTTCGCCAAGCAGAAGGAAGCGATCCGCGGCGTCACCGAAGAGACCACCACCGGCGTCAACCGGCTCTATCAGTTGCAGAAGAAGGGCCTGCTGCCGTTCCCGGCGATCAACGTCAACGATAGCGTGACCAAGTCGAAATTCGACAATAAATATGGCTGCAAGGAATCGCTGGTCGACGGCATTCGCCGCGGCACCGACACGATGATGGCCGGCAAGGTTGCGGTCGTCTGCGGCTATGGCGACGTCGGCAAGGGCTCTTCGGCGTCGCTCAAGGGCGCCGGCGCCCGCGTCAAGGTCACCGAGGTCGATCCGATCTGCGCATTGCAGGCGGCAATGGATGGCTTCGAAGTCGTCACCCTCGAAGATGCCGCCCCGACCGCCGACATCATCATCACCACCACCGGCAACAAGGATGTCGTCACCATCGACCATATGCGGGCGATGAAGGACATGGTGATCGTCGGCAATATCGGCCACTTCGACAACGAGATCCAGGTGGCGTCGCTGCGCAATCTGAAGTGGACCAACATCAAGCCGCAGGTCGACATGATCACCTTCCCGGACGGCAAGCGGATGATCCTTTTGTCGGAAGGCCGCCTGCTCAATCTCGGCAACGCCACCGGCCACCCGAGCTTTGTCATGTCGGCGTCCTTCACCAACCAGGTGCTGGCCCAGATCGAGTTGTACAGCAAGCCTGGCCAGTATCAGAACCAGGTCTATGTCCTGCCGAAGCATCTCGATGAAAAGGTCGCGCGCCTGCATCTCGACAAGCTCGGCGCCCGGCTTACCGAACTGTCCGGCGAACAGGCCGCCTATATCGGCGTGACTCCGCAGGGACCGTTCAAGCCGGAACACTACCGCTATTAACCACAGCGGAAATTACCACTAGATATTGAGGCCGGGCGATTGACTTTTCGCCCGGCTTTATTTTTGCGCTGATTGATTCTTCACGCCGATTCGCGCAAGCGCTATGGTGCTGATTCGCGGGCCCGGGGACGAGGGCCGAGGCCCGCATCAGGGCGGTCTTGCATTCAGGCGGCGAAGAGGACCAGGACATGCCGGGGGATTACCCGCCTTGCGCGGGACAGGCCGTTTCCGGCGGCCACAACGATATGGTGACCACGGGTTCCGCTGCCAGAGGCGGAAGCCTCTTATGGCGCGCTGGCGCCCGCGTCGGAAAATTGCTTGCTTCTTCCGCGCTCGCCGGCCCGCTGCTTGGCCTTTCGGCACATGCTGGACCGGCTGCTGCGTCCCCCGCGGCTGCATCCAAAGCCGGGCTGTCGGTCAGCACGGTCGAGGTCATGCAACTCGCCATGTTTGTCGGCGTCATGGGCGCGGCACTTGTCTCGGCCATTTTCCTGATCCGCGAACGGGCGCGCACCTCGGCCCAGAATGGCGAACTCAGAGCCCGCCTGGCCGACGTCAACGCTGCGCTGCAGCGCTCCGAGGCGCTGCTCAACCTGCGCGACCAGCGTGTCGTCGTATGGGCATCGGAAAACAAAAAGCCCGAGCTCGTCGGGACATTGCCGGTTGAAAGCGGGGCTCCGGAAGACCGTGCCGCCTTCCTCGCCTTTGGCCGTTGGCTGATGCCGCGCTCGGCGGCGGCGCTCGAGAATGCCGTGGCGGGACTGCGGGAAAAGGCGAAGCCGTTCGATCTCGTCATCGAATCGCAGGCCGGGGCGCCGCTCGAAGTGCACGGCCGCAAGAGCGCAGCACACGTGCTCGTCCGCTTCGTCTCGCTTTCTGAAACGCAGCGAAGCGAGGCCAGGCTAAGAATCGAGAACCAGCGCCTTGCCGCCGACTACGACACCATGCTCGGTCTTTTCAACGCACTCAGCATGCCAGCCTGGCTGCGCTCGGCGGACGGGCGGCTGAAATGGGTCAACCGCGCCTATGCCAGGGCGGTCGAGGCGGAAAACGCCGAAGCTGCGGTTCGCGACGCGAAGGAGTTCCTCGGCGGCCAAGCGCGCGATGCGATCGCTGCGCAGCACAAGTCGCATCCCGTCTTCGAGCAGGCCCTTTCCACCGTGATCGAAGGCGACCGCCGCATGTTCGCCGTGACCGACTTCGCCGGCGCGGACGGCTCAGCGGGTCTCGCCTGCGACACCAGCGCCATCGAAACGATCCGTAGCGAATATGAGCGGACCGTGCGCAGCCATGCCGACACGCTCGACCAGCTCAACACCGCTGTGGCGATTTTCGATACCGACGAAAAACTGCGGTTTTTCAACCAGGCGTTTCAGAAACTATGGGGTCTCGACAGCGGCTTCCTGCACAGCGCTCCGGACAACGCCTTGTTGCTCGACCGGCTGCGCAGCGAAGGCAAGATCGCCGAGCAGCCCGAATGGCGGCGCTGGAAGGAAAGCCTGCTTGGCGCCTATCGCGCGGTCGAGTCGCAGGAACATTGGTGGCATTTGCCGGACGGCAAGACCATCCGCGTCGTCGCCAATCCGCAGCCCAAAGGTGGCGTCACCTGGGTGTTCGAGAACCTGACCGAGAAGATGGACCTTGAAAGCCGCTACCAGACCGCGGTGCGGGTCCAGGGCGAGACGCTCGACAATCTTGCCGAAGGCGTGGCCGTGTTCGGCCCCGACGGCAGGCTCAGATTGTCGAACCCTGCATTCGCAGCACTTTGGGGGCTCGACGCCGATGCCGCCAAGCCCAACGTTCACGTCTCCACGATCCGCGATCTGTGCGACCGGCGCGCCGCCGACAGCCCCTGGCGCGGGTTCGTTGCCGCCGTCACCGGTTTTGACGACGAGCGCCGCGACCGCCACGGCCAGACCGAGCTGAACAACGGCACCGTGCTGCGCTACGCGATGATCCCGCTGCCCAACGGGCAGGTGATGATGACCTTCGTCGACGTCACCGACAGCGTCAATGTCGAGCGGGCGCTGAAGGACAAGAATGAGGCACTGGAAAAATCCGACCAGCTCAAGAACGAGTTTGTGCAGCACGTCTCCTACGAGCTGCGCTCGCCGCTGACCAACATCATCGGCTTCACCGAGCTGCTTTCGCTGCCCTCGACAGGGCCATTGAACCAGAAGCAGAGCGAATATGTCGAGCATGTCAGCTCGTCTTCCTCGGTCCTGCTCACCATCGTCAACGACATCCTCGACCTGGCGACCGTGGATGCCGGCATCATGGAACTCGATATCTCCGAAGTTCACGTCGACCGGACCATCGCTGCCGCTGCCGAGCTTGTTGCCGACCGGCTGGAGGAGCATGCGATCAGGCTCAAGATCGATGCGGCCACTGCGCCAAAGACGTTCCACGGCGACGAAATCCGCATCCGCCAGATCCTCTACAACCTGCTGAGCAATGCCGCGAACTACGCACCGGAGGCAAGCACCATCACGCTCGCCTGCCGCTCGCTTGCCGAAGGCGTGGAATTCTCCGTTCACGACGATGGTCCCGGCATGCCGCCGGACCTGCTCGATTCGGTGTTCCGCCGTTTCGAACCGCGCACCAATGGCGGCCGCCGGCGCGGCCCCGGCCTCGGCCTGTCGATCGTCAAGAGCTTTGTCGAACTGCATGGCGGCAGTGTCCGCATCGAAACCGGCAAGGACATGGGCACCACCGTCATTTGTGCCTTTCCCGACACGCCGTCCGGCATCCGCGCGGCGGCCGAGTAGCGCGTTCGATGGCAGGCATGGTGCTGGAGCGTTTTCTCGCCAACGAGGCTGCGACCGCAAGGCTGGGCGAGGATCTGGCCATGTCGCTGCGCCCCGGCGACGTGCTGGCACTCAGAGGCGATCTCGGCGCCGGCAAGTCGAGTTTGGCGCGGGCGCTGATCAGGGCAATGACCGACGATGCCGGTCTCGACGTGCCGAGCCCGACCTTCACGCTCGTCCAGAGCTATGAGGCGCGCGTCCCCGTCCATCATTTCGACCTCTATCGCCTGTCCGCGGCGTCCGAACTGGACGAACTGGGTTTCGACGAGGCGCTGGCGCAAGGCGCTGCCCTGGTCGAATGGCCGGAGCGGGCAGAGGCCTATCTGCCAAAGACTTCGGTGCTGATCGACCTCGTCCACCAGGACGACGGACGCCTGGCGAGATTGTCGGGACAAGGCGCTGCCTTCGAGCGCGCGGCGCGCTCGCTGGCCATGCGCAATTTTCTCGAAACAGCCGGCTGGGGTGAAGCGCAGAGACGCTATTTTATCGGCGACGCCTCGGCACGCTCCTATGAGGTCGTCTCGTTGGCCGGCCTGCCGCGGCGCGTGTTGATGAACTCGCCGCGGCTGGTGCTCGGGCCGCCGGTCCGCGACGGCAAGCCCTATGCGGTGATCGCCCACACCGCACAATCCGTCGCGGCCTTCGTCGCCATCGATCGGGCATTGCGGGCCGGCGGCGTCAGCGCCCCGGAAATCCACGCGCAGGACCTGGACCAGGGCTTTCTTCTCATGGAGCATCTCGGCTCGGAGGGATTTCTCGGCCAGCACGGTCAGCCGCTGGCGGAGCGCTACGCGGCGGCGGCCGAACTGCTTGCCATGATGCACGGCAAGACGTGGCCCGATCGCATCGAGGCCGCGTCCGGCGTCTTTCACGATGTGCCGCCTTTCGACCGCGACGCCATGATGATCGAAGCCGAATTGCTGCTCGACTGGTATGTGCCGGCGATATCAGGCGGCCCGGCAAGCGATGCCTTGCGCGCCGGCTATACCAAGGAATGGAACGCGGCCCTCGACCGGCTGGAGGGGCGCGAATACACGCTCATGCTGCGCGACTTTCATTCGCCCAACATCATCTGGCGCGGCGAGCGCACCGGTCACGATCGCCTTGGCATCGTCGATGTCCAGGACGCGCTGATCGGCCCTTCCGCCTACGATCTCGCCTCTCTCGCCATGGATGCGCGGGTTACGATCTCGCCTGAGATCGAGCGACGAACGCTCGATGCCTATATCGCCGCGCGCCATAAGGCCGGTGCTTTTAACGAACACGAATTCGTCGAGACCTATGCGATCATGGCGGCGCAGCGCAATTCGAAGATCCTCGGCATTTTCGTCAGGCTCGAAAAGCGGGACGGCAAGCCCTATTATCTGAAACACCTGCCGCGCATTCGCGATTATCTCCGGCGGGCGCTGGCGCATCCGGCACTGGCCGGCCTGCGGGATTTCTATACCGCCCAAGGGCTGCTGGAGGAACGGCCGCTGTGACGACACGCCCCAAAACCGCAATGGTGCTTGCCGCCGGGCTGGGAAAGCGCATGCGGCCAATCACCGACACAATGCCGAAACCGCTGGTCAGGATATCAGGCAAGACGTTGCTCGACTGGAGCCTGGACAGCCTGGCCCGTGCCGGCGTCGACAAGGCCATCGTCAACGTCCATTATTTTCCCGAGCAGATCGTCGCCCACGTCGCCGCGCGCCGCGCGCCGCGCGTCGTCATTTCCGACGAAAGCCAAAGACTGCTCGATTCCGCCGGCGGTATCGTCCATGCTTTGCCGGAACTGGGAGGGGCTCCCTTTTACATCGTCAACGCCGACACCTTCTGGATCGACAGCGGCGTGCCCAACCTTGCCCGCCTCGCCCTTGCATGGGACGCGGCGAAAATGGATATTCTGCTGATGCTCGCGGATTCCCAGTCAGCAACCGGACACAGCGGCGGCACCGATTTCCTGCTGGCGCCGGACGGCGCCTTGCGGCGTTCGAAAGGCGACCCGACAGGCCTGATCTATGCCGGCGCGGCGATCGTCCATCCCAGGCTTTTCAAGGATGCGCCGGCCGGCCCACACTCGCTCAACGCCTATTTCGATGCGGCCATCGCAGCCGGCCGCATGTACGGCATGATGATGCACGGCCATTGGATCACCGTTGGCACGCCCGACGCCATTCCGCTTGCGGAAGCGGTCGTTGCCACCGCTCTTGCTGGGTCGTCCGGCACTCTTGCCGAGTTGACCAGCGCTCTCACCGAGTTGAAATGAGCGGCTCCCGCCGCGTTTTCTCGATCCCGCCCGGAGCGCCGTTTCTGCCGACGCTGGCCGAGGCCCTGCTATCAGGGCGGCTCGTTCCCGGTTTCCGCTTCGACGGCGACCCGCTGGCGCTGGCCGACGCCACCATCTACGTGCCGACGCGCCGCGCCGCGCGGGCGCTGCGCGGCGTCTTCGTCGACCGTCTGGGTGGCCGCTCGGCGATCCTGCCGGTCGTCCGCCCGCTCGGCGAGTTCGACGAGGACGAGGCCGCGTTCGAGGCCGATGCATCGGCCGCCATCGACCTCGCGCCGCCGATCGCCGCGATCGAGCGCCTGCTGCTGCTGGCGCCGCTGGTGCGCGCCTGGAAACGCCGCCTGCCGGCGCATGTCGCGGCACTTTTCGACGAGGAGATCGTTGTGCCGGCGTCGGCCGCCGATGCCATCTGGCTGGCGCGCGACCTGGCCCGGCTGATGGACGAGATCGAGACGGAAGGCACGGACTGGACCAGGCTCGCCGATCTGGTGACCGGCAACCTCGCCGGCTGGTGGCAAGTGACGCTCGATTTCCTGAGCATCGTCACCGAAAACTGGCCGCTCCTCCTCGAAGAACGCAATCGCTCCAACCCGGCTGCGCATCGCAACGCGCTGATAAGGCTGGAAGCAGCGCGGCTGAAGCGCAATCCGCCGATCGGGCCGGTGATCGCCGCCGGCTCCACCGGGTCCATTCCCGCCACCGCTGAATTGCTTGCGGTGATCGCCGGCCTGCCCAGCGGCGCGGTCGTGCTGCCCGGCCTCGACCTGATGCTGGATGAGCCGTCATTCCAGGCAATTGCGGTGCCCGGCGCGCGGCCGGCCTTGCTTGGCCACCCGCAATACGGCCTGGCAAAACTGATCGGCAAGATCGGCGTGTTGCGCGGCGATGTCGAGGAGATCGCCTTTGCCGAAAGGTCGCTCGCGCTGCGCGCCGCACTTGTCGGCGAGGCGCTGCGGCCGGCGGAGACCACCGAGCTGTGGGTCGAGACGCGCGCCCGCTTTACGGCCGGCGATATCACCGAGGCCTTCGCCGACGTGACGCTGCTCGAAGCCGCCGGCGAGCGCGACGAAGCAGTGGCGATCGCCGTCGCGCTGAAACGCGCCGTCGAACAGCCCGGCCAGCGCGCCGCGCTCGTCACCGGCGACCGCGCCCTGGCGCGGCGCGTCTCGGTCGAGCTGTTGCGCTTTGGTGTCGTCGCCGACGATTCGGGCGGCACACCGCTCATCAACACGCCAGCCGCCGGCCTGCTCAGGCTGGCGCTTCAGGCGGCGTTCCGCCCCGGCGATCCCGTGGCCCTGCTGTCGCTGCTCAAGCACCCGCTGCTTGGCCTCGGTCTGGAACGCACAAGCGTCCGTCACGCGGTGGAGATCGTCGAACTGGTGGCGCTGCGCGGCGGCACCGGCCGCCCCGACGTCGCATCGCTGCCGGAGCTCTTCGATGCCCGGCTCCTCGAATTCGACGATCGCTGCAATCGCCGCCCGCCCTTCTGGCGATCGCGGCTTTCGGTCAGGCGCATCGAAGAAGCCCGAGACCTGCTGATCCGGTTAACCGCCGCGCTTGCGCCGCTGGTTGCCTATCGCGACGAGGAGAATGCCGATCTTGCCACGCTTGTGCGGGCCAGCGTCGTCGCGCTCGAAGGTCTCGGCCGCTCCGCGGGTGGCAGTCTGAGCGAACTCTATGCCGACGACGCCGGTGAAAAGCTCGCCGAGCTCTTGCGCGGGCTGGTCGCTGCCTCGGCGTCGTTCTCCTTCGCGGCCCACGAATGGCCCGACGTGATGGAGGCGCTGATCGCACCCGAGACGGTCAAGCCGGCACAAGGCACCGACAGGAACATCGCCATCTGGGGTGCGCTGGAAGCCCGGTTGCAGAACGTCGACACGCTGGTCATTGGCGGGCTCAACGAAGGCGTGTGGCCGCGCAAACCGGAAAGCGACCGTTTCATGTCCCGGCTGATGAAGACCGGCATCGATCTCGAGCCGCCCGAACGGCGCGTCGGCCTGGCCGCCCATGATTTCCAGATGGCGATGGGGGCGAAGCAAGTGGTGCTGGCGCGCTCCGCCCGCTCCGGCGACGCGCCGGCGGTGCCGTCGCGCTGGCTGCAGCGCCTCCTGACCTTCATAGGCAAGGACCATGCGGCGGTGCTTCGCCGGCGTGGTGATGAATTCCTGTCCTGGGCCCGTGCGCTGGATGCCGGCGAACGAAGAGACTTCGCGCCGCGGCCGCAGCCGAAGCCACCGCTGGATGTGCGGCCGCGACATTTCTCGGTCACCGAGATCGAAACGCTGCGCCGCGACCCTTACGCGATCTATGCCAGGAGGATCCTCCGCCTGATGCCGCTCGACCCGGTCATCCGCGACCCGGGTGCTGCCGAACGCGGCACGCTGTTTCACGCCATCCTGCATCTTTTTTCGCGGACCGTGGCCGATCCGCTTGTGCCGGAGGCGCTGGACGGTCTCATTGCCGCCGGCCGCGCATGCTTTGCCGAGGCGGCCCTTCCTCCCGATGTCGAGGCGGTGTGGTGGCCGCGCTTCGAAAAGCTCGCCGCCGGCATCATCGAATGGGAGCGCGGCCGCGCCTTCGCCGTGACAATGCGGCATGCCGAGGAGCACGCCGAGAAAACAGGCGTCGGCCAGTCCGGCGTGACGCTGTCCGGCTATGCTGATCGTGTAGATCTCCTGGCTGGCGGCATGGCCGACATCCTGGATTACAAGACCGGCTCCTCGCCGTCGAAGGCGCAGGCCCATACGCTGCTTTCGCCGCAACTGGCGCTCGAGGGCGCGCTGCTCAGGCGCGGCGCCTTCAAGGGGCTTGGCGCGCGCGAGCCGTCGCAGCTGGCCTTCATCAGGCTGAAGCCGAATGGCGAGGTGTTCGAGGAATCCATCCTCGAATACAACCGCCAGCCGCGAACCGCCACCGATCTTGCCGAGGAGGCCTGGGCGCGGCTCGAAAAACTGCTGATCCACTATGCCAACCCGTCGACCGGATATTTGTCGCGGGCGTTGCCGTTCCGCGAAGGCGAGACCGACGGCGACTACGACCATCTCGCCCGCGTGCTCGAATGGTCTGCCGGCGGCGACGCCGACGACGAGGGAGGGGAGGCATGAAGAAGGCCTATCCCATCCCGACCGATACCGCCGTCAGCCAGGCAAGCGCGTCTGACCCGCAAAATTCCGCCTGGGTGTCGGCGAATGCCGGATCGGGCAAGACCCATGTGCTGGCTCAGCGCGTCATCCGTCTTCTGCTGCGTGGCACCGATCCGTCGAAGATCCTGTGCCTGACCTACACCCGCGCCGCCGCTGCCAACATGTCGAACCGGGTGTTTTCGACATTGTCGGAATGGACGGCGCTTGGCGACGCAGAACTGGCGACAAGGATAGAGACGCTGGACGGTCGCCAGCCCGATCGCGAAACCATGCGCCGCGCCCGCCGGCTGTTCTCCGAGGCGCTGGAGACGCCCGGCGGGCTGAAGATCCAGACCATCCACGCCTTCTGCGAATCGGTGCTGCACCAGTTCCCGCTGGAGGCCAACATACCGGCCCATTTCGAAATGCTCGATCCGCAGATGGAGGCGTCGCTCTTCTCGGCCGCTCGCCGTGACATGATCTCGGGGACGGCCGCCGGCGATGCGGGGCTGGCCGAGGCTTTCGCCACCATTCTGGAACGCGGCGGCGAACATGGGCTCGATGCCTTGCTGGCCGAGATCGTGCGCAAGCGCGATGGTCTGCGCGCCTTCATTAGCGCGGCCGGCGGCGATGGTTTTCAGGCGCTGTTCGACGAGTTCAGGTTTCGCGCCGGCCAGACCGCCGAAGGCCTGGCGGCGTCCGTCTGGCCGCTGCCGGGCTTCCTGCCGGACTATTTCATCACCTTTGCCCGCGCTGCCGAAGACGCCGATGCCCGCTTCGTGCTCAACAACGTTCTGCCCTATGCGCGTCTTGCCTTCGCCGAGGATGATCCGGCTCGCCGGCTGCATCTGCTGGCAAAAGCCTTCCTGCGAACCGATGGCAAGCCTTACGAGCCGGCAAAGACGTTCAAGGCGTTGCTCGACCGGCTGCCGGATCTTGCCGAGCGCTATCTGTCAGCGGTCGATGCTATTCTCGAAATCTCTGACCGACTGGCCTTGTTCAGGATGCTGGAGGGCACACGTGCGGCGCTGATCATCGCCGACTGGCTGATCGCCCGCTACGAGCACCTGAAGCGCGCCCGCGGCTTCCTCGATTTCAACGACCTCATCACCCGAACGGTCAATCTCCTAGCGCGGCCCGACGCCGGCCCCTGGGTGCAGTACAAGCTCGACCAGGGCATCGACCATATCCTGCTCGACGAGGCGCAGGACACCAGTCCCGACCAGTGGGAGGTGGTGAAGCGGCTGGCCGAGGAATTCTTTGCCGGGCTCGGCGCACGCGACAATGTTCACCGCACGGTGTTCGCCGTCGGCGACGAAAAACAGTCGATCTATTCCTTTCAAGGAGCGGCGCCCGACTCCTTCGCCGACTCAAGGCTGCTGTTTTCCGCAAAAGTGCGCGACGCCAAAGCCGCCTTCGCCGATCTCAAGCTGACCTGGTCGTTCCGCTCGACCGAAGACGTGCTTGCGGCGGTGGACCGTGTCTTTGCCGACCCGCTCGTGCGGCGCGGCATCAGCCACGATCCCAACCCGCTAACCCACAAGGCGATCCGCAGCGATGCGCCGGGCTATGTCGAGGTCTGGCCGTCGATCGGCGCCGACGTCGTCGATGAACCCGACGACTGGACGCAAGCCGTCGACCACGCCCATGCACCGGCAGTGCGTATTGCCGATAACGTGGCGGCAACCATTGCCGGCTGGATCGGCGCCGGCGAGATCATCGAAGGCCGCGGCAAGAAGCTTCGGCCCGGCGACGTGCTGGTGCTGGTGCGCAAGCGCGATCGTTTCGTCCATGCGCTGACGCGCGCACTGAAGCGCCGCGACATCCCGGTCGCCGGCGCCGACCGCCTCAGCCTGCCCGGTCATATCGCGGTCAAGGACCTGATCGCGCTCGGCCACTTTCTTGTCCAGCCCGAGGACGATCTGTCGCTCGCCGCCGTGCTGCGCAGCCCGATTTTCGACGTTTCGGAAGAGATGCTTTTCGCGCTTGCCGGCGCGCGGCCCTCCGGCCTCTCGTTGATCGCTTCGCTCAGGCAGCAAGCCGGCGAAAGCGCCGCCTTGGCCGCAATCGCTGCCCAGCTCGACACATGGTCTGATGAAGCCGCATTCAGGCCAGTGTTCGAATTCTATGCCGGGGCTCTCGCCCGCGACGGCTTGCGCAAGAAAATGATCGCGCGGCTCGGGCCGGAAGCCGGCGACATCCTCGACGAATTCCTGAGCTTCTGCCTGGCCGAGGAGCGGACCGGCCTGCCGGGGCTGGAATCCTTCCTGTCGACGCTGGAGAATGCCGGCCCCGAGATCAAGCGCGAAATGGACCAGACCCGCGACGAGGTTCGCGTCATGACCGTGCATGCCGCCAAGGGCCTCGAGGCGCCTGTCGTGTTCCTGGTCGATGGTGGCTCGGCGCCGTTCAGCGATCAGCATCTGCCGCGACTGATGCCGTTCGATGGCTCGGGCCAACGCTGGGACGGCAAGGGCTATCTCTGGCGTTCGGCCGGCGATGTCGCCAATGGCTTTTCGCGGGCCGCTTCGGTCCGCGCGCGCGAACTGGCCGACGACGAATACCGCCGGCTGCTCTATGTCGGCATGACCCGCGCCGAGGACCGGCTGATCGTCTGCGGCTATCACGGCAAGCGGGTGCCGAATGCCGGCACCTGGCATTCGATCGTCAGCCGCGCGCTGGTCGGCGCCCCCGAAAGCATCGAGCGGCAGCACCCCGCCACCGGCGAGACCGTGCATCGCTTTCACGTGACAAAATTGCCGCCCGTCGCACAGGCGGCCGCCGAACAGGCGCGGCAGGCGCAACAGTTCGAGCCGTTGCCAAAAAGCCTGTTCCAGCCCTTGCCGCCCTTCGAGGATCTGCCGCGGCCGCTGTCGCCGTCCGGCGCCTCGGCGCTGATCGACGAGGCCAGGCAAGCCGTAGTCGACACCGGCTCGCCGGTGCTGGGCACCGAGGCAGAACCTGGCTTTGCGGTGATGCGGGGGCTGGCGCTGCACAAATTGCTGCAGATGCTGCCCGGTAGTGCCGAGACCGAACGCCGCGATGCTGCGGAGCGCTACCTCAAGCGCGCTGGCGCGCAATGGCCTGAAACCGAGCGCGACAAGGCCTTGGCTTCGGTGGCGACGATCCTTGCCGACAGCCGCTTCGATCAGCTGTTTGCGCCGAATTCACGCGCTGAGGTCGCGGTCATGGGCAGCCTGGAGGTCAAGGGCAAGCTGCGCTCGATCTCCGGCAAGATCGACCGGCTGGCGGTTACATCAGGCAGGGTGTCGATCGTCGACTACAAGACCAACCGGCCGGCGCCTGCAGCGCTGGCGGACGTTCCACCGGCCTATGTCCTGCAACTCGCGCTCTATCGCGCACTCCTCCAGCCGCTTTATCCCGGACATGAGGTCTCGGCGGCGCTGCTGTTCACTGAAGCGCCACGATTGATCGAGCTGCCGCCGGCGGCGATGGATGACGCCCTTGCCCGACTCACGGGAGCGTGACACAACAGCTGCTTGAAGAAGGGCGCGATCACCACCACATTTGGTGCGACAATAACTCTCGAAAGGATTTTCGCATGGCCACCGTCAAGGTCGACAAGAGCAATTTCCAGACCGATGTGCTTGACGCCAAGGAACCGGTCGTCGTCGATTTCTGGGCGGAATGGTGCGGCCCGTGCAAGATGATCGCGCCGGCGCTGGAAGACATCGCCATCGAACTCGGCGGCAAGGTCAAGATCGCCAAGCTCAACATCGACGAGAATCCCGAGCTGGCCGCGCAGTTCGGCGTGCGCTCGATCCCGACGCTGATGATCTTCAAGGGCGGCGAAATGGCCGACATGAAGGTCGGCGCCGCGCCGAAGACGGCGCTGTCGCACTGGATCAACGGCAATCTCGCCTGATCCGGCGGAAATCCGCAGACAAGCCCGGCCCTCGCGCCGGGCTTTTTCGCGGCGTCATCTACAGTGCCGCGCGTCCTCCTGGACGCGCGAAGGACGTTGCAGCGCTTGATCTGACCCAGAAGATCGATTCGGATTTTCTGGGTCATGCGGCTGGTCCGCCGTGGCACTCGCCACTTGCCGGCCCATGTTCTTGTCTGGCTTAAAGCAGGAGAACGACATGACCGGATCCGCCAAGGCCACCGTCTTCATCGACAATGAGCGCGTCATCGTCACCAAATACCGCTTCGCGCCGGGCGACAATACCGGCTGGCACCGCCATGGCCATGATTATGTCGTCGTGCCGCTGATGGACGGCAAGCTCAAGCTCCTGACCAAGGACGGCGAATCCTTCGCCGAAATGAAGAAGGGGGCGCCCTATTTCCGCAAGGAGGGCGTGGAGCATGACGTCATCAATGCCAATGAGGGCGAGTATGCCTTCATCGAGATTGAGCTGAAGTAGTCCCCACCGAGGCCGTCTCCGCCATAGGCGTGAGGCGATCACCAATCCGCGATACGATCGCCTCCGACGAACTGCGCACTTTTCTCAGTGTATTCAAAGAGTTCTATCTTCACGTTGTTAGGATCGCGAATCCACGCCTGGTAGGTATCATCGCATGCGTGTTTCTTTGACGTGACATCAACGCCTTTCGCTCTTACGTGGGCGATCGCGGCGTCAAGGTTTTCCACTTCAAGGCAGAAGTGGTTGATCTGGTTCAAGTCGCTATAGATGGCCCCGTCTTTCAGGAACACCTCGACGTGGCTGCGGCTGCCGCAATTGAGGTAAAAACCGAAAATCTTGCCGTCGCGCAGGAAGTTGAACTGGGTGTCCATGCCGAGGACGTCCCGATAGAAGCTTCGCGTCACTTCGAGATCATCTGCGAAGATGCAAACGTGAGCGAGCTGCTTTACCTTGATCATGGCTGGATCCTCGTGGTGATTTGACGAAGTCCGTCATCATGGCCTAGTGAATCAGCGCCTCAAGCCGGCGGCGTGCCGTTTTCGGCCAGCACCGCGCCGGCCAGATAGAGCGAGCCGCCGATCAGGATGCGCGGCGGCGGTCCGTCCCACGTGTCGCGCAGCAGCATCAGCGCATTGGCGACGGAGCTCACCGGTTCGGCCGACAGGCCGGCTTCGACGGCGCGGATCGCCAGTTCGTCATTCGGCACACTGGCCTCGCTGAGGCTCACCGGCACCGTGTAGACATGCCGCACCAGGCCCTTGAAGGCGCGGAAATAGCCGCTCTGGTCCTTGGTGTTGATCATGCCGCAAATCAAGAACAGCGGCCGCGGGTTTTTTTCCTCCTGCTCGGCCAATGCCTCGGCGACGACCACGCCGGCGCCGGGATTGTGGCCGCCGTCGAGCCAGATGTCGGCGCCCTTTGGCGCCAGTTCCGTCAGCCTGCCTTGCGGCAATTTCTGCATCCGCCCCGGCCAGGTGACATTGGCCATCGCCTTGTCGGCGACGCGATGGCTGATCTCGAAGCCTGCCGCCTTGACCGCCGCAATCGCCGCCGCCGCATTGGCGAACTGGTGGCGCCCTGGCAGCCGCGGCGGCGACAGGTCCATCAGCCCGTCTTCGTCCTGATAGACCATCCGGCCGTTTTCCTCGAAGGCGAGGAAATCCTGGCCATAGACGAAGGCGGGACAGTCGAGCCGCTCGGCGGTTTCGATAAGCACCTGAAGCGCCGTTTCGCTTTCTTGCGCGCCGATGACCACCGGGCAATCGCTCTTGATGATGCCGGCCTTTTCGGCTGCGATCAGTTCGACACGGTCACCGAGAAAGGATTCGTGGTCGAGCGAGACCGGCATGATCACCGACACCGCCGGCTCGGTGATGACATTGGTGGCATCAAAGCGGCCGCCAAGGCCGACCTCGATGATGACGGCATCTGCCGGATGTTCGGAAAACAGCAGGAAGGTGACGGCGGTGAGGATCTCGAAGACGGTGATCTTCTGGCCTTCATTGGTCTTGGCGACGCGGGCGATGGCATCGGCGAAGACCTCGTCCTCGACCAGCCTGCCGCCGCCATCGGCGGCCAGCCGATAGCGCTCATGCCAGTTCACCAGATGTGGCGATGTGTGGACATGGACGCGGTGGCCGGCCGCTTCGAGCAGCGCCCGCGAAAACGCGGCGCAGGAGCCCTTGCCGTTGGTGCCGGCGATGTGGATGACCGGCGGCAGATGGTCCTGCGGATTGCCAAGCCGCTCCAGCAGCCGCGAAATGCGGTCGAGCGAAAGATCGAAGCCCTTCGGATGAAGCGACATCAGGCTTTCGATTTCGCGGTCGGCGGCAAGCGTGCTCATGGGAGAATCCTAGCGCATGACCCCGAAAAATCGAAATCGATTTTCGGAAAGGAATCATGCGTGAAATCAAGATGCTACAGCGCCACAGATGGCGCGCAATCGCGGTTCGCGACGACGGATGTCGCGTCAGGCTTGCGGGCGTGCTTCCGCCGGGACCGCCACCGGCGGCAGGATTTCCGGTTCCAGCGGCTTTTCTTCTTGCGGCAGCTTGAGCAGCATTTTCAGGAGTCGTGCGATCGTCTGGCGCATCTCCAGCCGCGACACCACCATGTCGACCATGCCGTGCTCCATCAGATACTCGGAGCGCTGGAAGCCGTCGGGCAGCTTTTCCCTGATCGTCTGCTCGATGACGCGCGGCCCGGCAAAGCCGATCAGCGCGCCGGGCTCGGCGATGTGCACGTCGCCCAGCATGGCGTAGGAGGCAGTGACACCGCCGGTAGTCGGGTTGGTCAGAACGACGATATAGGGAAGACCGGCTTCCTTCAGCCGATCGACGCCGATCGTGGTTCTCGGCAATTGCATGAGCGACAGGATGCCCTCCTGCATGCGGGCGCCGCCGGAGGCCGCGAACAGGATCAGCGGCCGCTTGCGTTGCACTGCGACCTCGAAGCCACGAACGATGGCGTCGCCGGCGGCCATGCCGAGCGAGCCGCCCATGAAGGCGAAGTCCTGCACGGTCACCACCACCGGCAGGCCTTCGACGGTGCCCAGCGCATTGATGATCGCGTCCTCCAGCCCGGTCTTGGCCTTGGCGTCCTTCAGCCGGTCGGTGTAGCGCTTCTCGTCGCGGAATTTCAGCGGATCCTGCACCACCTTGGGGTTTTCGAGCATCTCGTACTTGCCGTCGTCCATGAAGAATCTCAGCCGCTCCCTGGCCGAGATCTTCATGTGATGGCCGGAGGACGGGATGACGAACTGGTTCTGCTCCAGATCCTTGTGGAAGACCATCTCGCCGGTCTCCGGATCCTTGATCCAGAGGTTTTCAGGCATGTCGGTGCGCCGGCCGAGCATCGAATTGATCTTCGGTCGAACGTAGTTGGTGATCCAGTTCATCGCTTCGGCTCCTGTCCTGACGAAGAGTTAGACCATGATCCCGAAAAGTGGAAACCGGTTTTCGGTGGAGATCACGGTCAACCAGAAGATCAAGACTATTCGGCGGCAGCAAGGCGGGCCGCACGCACGCCTTGCGAGAGCCCGCTGACCAGCGTGGCGACCGCCTCGGCCGGATCGGCGGTCTGTTCGCCCTTCGGCCCAAGAACATTGGCGACCGCATTGACGATCGCGGTGCCGACGACGACGCCGTCGGCTGACGCTCCGATGATGCGTGCCTGCTCGGCGGTCTTGACGCCGAAGCCGACGCAGACCGGCAGATCGGTATGGCCCTTGATGCGCCCGACCGCCGCCGCCACCTTGCCGGTGTCGGCAAGTGCTGAGCCGGTGATGCCGGTCATTGACACGTAATAGACGAAGCCGGAGGTGTTCTGCAGCACCTTGGGCAGGCGCTTGTCGTCGGTGGTCGGCGTCGCCAGCCGGATGAAATTGATGCCGGCCTTCAGCGCCGGAATGCACAGCTCCTCATCCATTTCCGGCGGCAGGTCGACGACGATCAGCCCGTCTATGCCGCTGGCCAGCGCATCCCCGAGGAAGCGGTCGACTCCGTGGATGTAGATCGGATTGTAGTAGCCCATCAAAACGATCGGCGTTTCATTGTCGGCGGCACGGAATTCCGAAGCCATCTTCAGCGTCTTGACCAGCGTCTGCCCGCCTTTCAGCGCGCGCAGGCCGGCCGCCTGGATCGCCGGGCCGTCGGCCATCGGATCGGAAAACGGCATGCCGAGTTCGATGATGTCGCTGCCGGCGCCGGGCAATGCCTTCATGATCGACAGCGAGGTGTCGTAGTCCGGGTCGCCACCCATGAAATAGGTGACGAGTGCCGGGCGCCCTTCGGCCTTCAGCTTGGCCATGCGACGGTCGATGCGGGTGGTCATGATCAGATCTCCATGCCCAGCATATTGGCCACCGTATGCACGTCCTTGTCGCCGCGGCCGGACAGGTTGACAATGACGATCTGGTCCTTGTCCATGGCCGGCACGATCTTCACCGCATGCGCGATGGCATGGGCGGATTCGAGCGCCGGAATGATGCCTTCGACGCGTGTCGTCAACTGGAACGCCTCCAGCGCCTCGTCGTCGAGAACAGGCACATAGTCGACGCGGCCACTGTCGCGCAGCCAGGAATGCTCCGGCCCGACGCCAGGATAGTCGAGGCCGGCCGAAATCGAATGCCCGTCCATGATCTGCCCGTCAGCGTTCTGCAGGAGATAGGTGCGGTTGCCGTGCAGCACCCCGGGCGCGCCGGCGTTCATTGAGGCGCAATGCTCGATGCCGTCGAGGCCGTGGCCACCGGCTTCGATGCCGATGATCTTTACGCTGCGGTCGTCGAGGAACGGGTGAAAAAGGCCGATGGCGTTGGAGCCGCCGCCGACGGCGGCGATGATGGTGTCCGGCAGCCGGCCTTCCTGCTCGAGGACCTGGGCGCGCGCCTCGATGCCGATCACCGACTGGAAGTCGCGCACCAGCTCTGGATAGGGATGCGGGCCGGCGGCGGTGCCGATCAGGTAGTAGGTGTCCTCGACATTGGTCACCCAATCCCGAAGAGCTTCGTTCATGGCGTCCTTCAACGTGCCGTGGCCGGCAGTCACCGGCCGCACCTCGGCGCCGAGCAGCTTCATGCGGAAGACGTTCGGGCTTTGCCGGGCGACGTCGGTGGCGCCCATATAGACGACGCACGGAAAGCCGAAACGCGCCGCCACGGTGGCCGACGCGACGCCGTGCTGGCCGGCGCCGGTCTCGGCGATGATGCGCTTCTTGCCCATGCGCTTGGCCAGCAGGATCTGGCCGAGGCAGTTGTTGATCTTGTGCGAGCCGGTGTGGTTCAGATCCTCGCGCTTGAAATAAACCTTTGCGCCGCCCCCGAGGCCCTTAGCCGCGGAAACCTCGCGAAGATGCCTGGTCAGGCCTTCGGCGAAATAAAGCTTCGACGGCCGCCCGGCATAGTGGGTCGAAAGGTCAGTCAGTTCGGCCTTGAAATCCGCATCGTCCTTGACCTCGTTCCAGTGCCGCTCGAGGTCGAGGATCAGCGGCATCAATGTTTCGGCAACGAAACGACCGCCGAAGATGCCGAACATGCCCTGCTCGTCGGGTCCGGTGCGGAAGGAATTGGGTATCGCCGGCTTGTTCATCGCCGATCTCCTAGCTTGTGGTTTGAAGCACGGTCAGGCGGCGCGGCTGTCGCGTGCTGCCTTGACGGCCCGGAAAAACTGTTCGATCAGCGCCGGATCCTTGACGCCCGGCGCGCTTTCCACGCCTGAGGAAATGTCTAGTCCGGGCGGGTTGGCAAGCCGAAAGGCATCGCCGATGTTGGCGGCGTTGAGCCCACCGGAAAGCATGTAATCGACGCCTGCGTCAAGGCCGGCCAGAAGGCGCCAGTCGAAAGCAATGCCGTTGCCGCCCGGCAGTTCCGAACCTTTCGGCGGCTTGGCGTCGAACAGGAAACGGTCGGCAATGCCGACGAAGGGTCTTGTCCGCTCCAGGTCGGCAGTATCGCTGACCGGCAGCGTCTTCATCACCGGCAGGCCATAGCGGGCCTTGATCTCGGCCACCCGCTCCGGCGTTTCCGAGCCATGCAGCTGCAGCATGTCGGGCTGCATTTTTTCGACGATTTCATCCAGAAACGCGTCGCCGGCGTCGACCGTCACGGCAACCGCCTTGGCCTTGCCGATTGCCGCTTCGCGCAAGCGGCCGGCTTCCGCCGGCTCGACATAGCGCGGGCTTTTGGCAAAGAAAATAAAGCCGACATGACTGGCGCCGCCGGCCAATGCCGCGGCCAATGCCTTGTCGGTCTTCAGTCCGCATATCTTGATGTCGAGCGCCATGACGCGGGGATTGGCACGAAACGGCAAAAGAGTCGAGAAAAAGCGCATGTTTGCCACCGGCGCGGAACGCGCTACCTTCCTAAGACAAGAGAGCGGAACGGGCTACTTACTTCAGATAATACCGACGGGAGCAAACAAGCATGGCAGACGATACCGTCGCCCAACTCAGGCAAAAAGTCGCGCAGGCTCGCGAGGTCATCGCTCATCTGATGGACAAGGCCGCCTTCAACGGCGCCGAGGCACACCGCGCGCTCGACTATTTCGGCAGCAATGCGTTCAAGAAGGACTTCCTGCCATGGCCGCGCCATACCGACGAGGGGCTGCGCCCAGAGGAGTTGAACGCGGCGAATGATGATTGACCGGGCGATCTATTCGAACATGATCGCTTGCAGCGCGCCGCCATTGCGCTTGAGCCAGTCCTTGCAGCGCTCGGTGTCGGGGCAGAGCTGCTCGCACAGCTTCCAGAATTTCGGGCCGTGGTTCATCTCCTTGAGATGCGCCACCTCATGCGCGACGAGATAGTTTATGACCGGTCGCGGCGCCATCATGATCCGCCAGGAAAACGACAAATTGCCGTCCGACGTGCATGACCCCCAGCGGCTCGACGTGTCCTTGAAGCGGATTGCCTTGGCGCGCTTGCCGATCGTCCCGGTGTGCCTGACCACCAACCGCTCGATCTCGCGCTTGGCCTCGCGCTTGAGGAAATCGGCGATGCGGCGCGGCAGGTGCACGCGCTCGCCATGCACGATCATCAGCGGACCGCGTTCGTCGCACGACAGCGTGACGGTACCGCGTTTCGAGGGTTCATGAACGATGCGATGCGGCACGCCGCGCACCGGTATTTTGATACCGGGCCGCACCTGCGGCCGGTTAGGCACTTTGGCCAGCCGCTGCTCCAGCCAGTCCTGATGGCGGTCAAGGAATTTTTCCACCTCGCCTCGCCGCAGGCCCGGTGGCACGGTGATGCGCAGGCCCCGGCCACCGGAATCGATGCGCAGCGTTAATCGCCGCGCCCGGTCGCTCTCGACGATCTTGAGCGGGAGCGTGCGGCCGGCAACACAATGCTCCCGCTCCACGACGGGGGCGGGCCTGGGTTTGGTCAGGTTGCGGAAGAAGCCGAATGACATGGCCGGAACGATACGTGATTCGAGGAAAACGAATAGAACAAAAAAGAAACGGCGCCGCTGACGCGACGCCGTTTTTGATTATAATTTATGTCGAGGCAAGTGACTTACTTGTCAAGCAGGCCTGGCGTGGATTTGCCACCGCCGGTTGTGGGCCCGCCGGTTGTGGGTGACGTCGACTTGTTGCGGTTCGCCATGAAGCGGTCGAACTCTTCCTGGTCCTTGGCGCGACGCAGTTCCCTGGCGTATTCGTCGAACTCGCTCAGCATCTCGTCGAGCTTGCGGCGCTCTTCATTGAGCCGCTCGAGTTCTTTTTCGCGCCAGTCGTCGAAAGCGACGTTGCCGGTGCGGGCGGAGCCGTGGCCCCAGCGCGCCGCTTTGTCGGAACCGCGGCGGCAGCCGGCGAAGATGCCGTCGGTCGCGCGGTTGACGTCGCGCTTGAAGCCGTCAAGCCGGTCGCCCCAGATGATGTAGGCGAGCATGGCGAGGCCGAGCGGCCAGAACACCATAAAACCGATCACCATCAGAGCGATGGTCGCCGGCGTCCAGGCCGGACGGATCAATGCAGATGTGTTCATTTTCTCCCAATCCTTCAGTTGGAGACAGCCAATCCCGGCTGCGTGGAATCGAAATGGGATGAGAAAAACGGCGATTCAAGACAGTGTCGGCCAAAACCGGACAAGCGTTTGAAATGATTATCGCTTTTTGAGTGTTTCAAGGAAAAGGACGACCAGGCCCGCAATCAGGCCCCAGAACGCCGCACCGACGCCGAACAGCGTCAGCCCCGAGGCGGTGACGGCAAAGGTGACGCTAGCGGCCATGCGTTCGCCGTCTTCCTTCAAGGCGATCGACAGCGCGTTGGCGAGCGGCGCCATCAGCGCCAGTCCAGCGACAAGCACGATCAGGCTCTGCGGCAGCACGGCGAAGATCGCCACCAGCGAGGCGCCGAAAATGGCGAAGACGAGGTAGGCAAGCGCGTAGAAGGGACCGGTCTTCCAGCGCTCGCCCGGATCGGGATGCACGTCGGGGCCGGTGCAGATCGCCGCCGAGATCGCCGCCAGGTTGGTGGTCGAGGCCCCGAATGGTGCCGACAGCAGCGAAAGCAGGCCGGTCACGCCGATCAGCGGGCCGGGTTCCGGGTGGTAGCCCGCCGCCCTCAGCACGGCGAGGCCGGACAGGTTCTGCGACGCCATGGTGACGAGATAAAGCGGCAGCCCCAGGCCGATGATCACCGTGACGGTGAACTGCGGCGCAATCAGCGTCAATGTCGAAAGTTCCGGGGTCGGCAGACCACCGACCCGGCCGGTGAGGAAGGCGGCAGCGCCGCCGCCGATCAGCACTGCCAGCACCGAGAGCGCCGGATTGAACAGGCGGATGACAAAGAAGGCGGCGATCAGCGGCAGGATCAGCCACGGATCGACGGGAATCGCCTTCACCGCATTGATGGCGAAGGTGACAACGATGCCGGCGAGCATCCCCGATGCGACCGAGGCCGGTATCCTGGCGATCAGCTTGGTCAAGGGCCTGAACAGGCCGGTGGCAATCAGCAAAATCCCGGTGACGATGAAGGCGCCGACGGCCTCGTTGATCGAAAAGCCGCTCGATGCCGCGATCAGCGCAACTCCCGGCGTCGACCATGCGGCGATGACCGGCATCCTGGTGCGCCACGACAGCCACAGGCTCTCGATCGCCATCGCGAGGCAGATCGCCGTCACCCAGCTCGCGGTTTCGACTTGCGTCGCGCCGACTGCCTTGGCGGCGGCGATGACGATGGCCAACGTGCCGCCGAAGCCGACGATCGCTGCGACGAAGGCGGATACCGGAATGGAAATGCGCATGTCCTAGCCTGCCTGCCGCACGATGGCATCGACCGCCCGCACCAGCATGTCGAGATCCTGAGGCCGCGACAGGCGGTGGTCGCCGTCGGGGATCAGCGACAGCGTGACGTCGTCGGCCGGCAGCAGGCCGACCAGTTTCAGCGCATGGCTCGGCGGCACGTCGGCATCGGCCAGCCCTTGCAATATGTGGACGGGGCAGTGGGTGTCGATCGGCCCGGTCAGCACCCGGTTGTTGCGGCCGTCCTCGATCAGCGCTCGGGTGTAGACGTAAGGCTCGGCCGAATAGTCCGACGGCTCCTCGAAAAAACCTTTTTTGGCGAGATCGCGCTTCTGCGCTTTGGTCAGCGCCGGCTCGACCAGCTCGGCGGTGAAATCCGGCGCCGGCGCCAGAAGCACCAGGCCGGCGATGCGGTTCTCGCCTAGGTTGTGCAATTCCTGGCGCAATTCCTGGACCATGCGCAGCGCGATCCATGCGCCCATCGAGGAGCCGACCAGGATTTGCCTGCCTTGCGTGAAATGATTGAAGACGGCGAGACTTTGCGAAAGCCAATTCGAGACGGTGCCGTCGGCAAAGGCGCCGCCCGATTCGCCGTGACCGGAATAGTCGTGGCGCAGGAAAGCCCGGCCTTGCCCGCTCGCCCATTCCGCCAGCTTCTCGGCCTTGGTGCCCAGCATGTCCGACTTGTAGCCGCCGAGCCAGACAATGCCTGGCGCGGCACCCGCAGCGCGCCTGACAGCGATGCTGGTTCCGTCGACGTCGAGAAAAACCGGTGCGGTCATGGCTCACTCCTCACGCAGGTCTTTTGACACAGCGGACGGTTCCACGAAAAGTGCTCGGCAACTTTCTTCGTTTGGTGCAGGCAGAAGTCAGGGAACAGGTGATTTCCTGTGAGCGCTGTGCTATTGACTCCGGCCGCGCGCTCACCACATTGGCGCGTTCGCAATTCTGAATTGAAAACCCCTTAACGAAACGGCTCAAGGAGACCACGACCATTCGCAGACCTTTCAAAGCAACGGCGCCCACCAAGGAGGGCCCGCGCTCCAACCGTGACATCCGGGTTCCCCGGGTCCAGCTTATCGACGCCGAAGGCCACAACCATGGCGATGTCTCCATCAACGACGCATTGCTGCTCGCCGAAGAGGCTGGGCTCGATCTGGTCGAGATATCGCCCAACGCAGTGCCGCCCGTCGTAAAAATTCTCGATCTCGGCAAGCTGAAATACGCCAACCAGAAGAAGGCGGCCGAGGCGCGCAAGAACCAGAAGGTCATCGAGATCAAAGAGATCAAGATGCGCCCGAACATCGACAGCCATGACTACGAGACCAAGATGAAAGCGGTCCGGCGGTTTTTCGAGGAAGGTGACAAGGTCAAGCTGACATTGCGCTTTCGCGGCCGCGAGATGGCGCATATGGAGCTCGGCATGCAGCTTTTGAACAAGGTTCGCGAGGAAGTTGCACCGATCGCCAAAGTTGAAGCTGAACCGAAGCTCGAAGGCCGCCAGATGATGATGGTGCTGGCGCCCCGCTAAGCGATTCCGCTAAAGCGGTCCCGTCCAAGCAAAGGCCGCTTCGGCGGCCTTTTGTTTGTTTTTGTCTTCGCCATGATTTCTCCGCAAGTTGCATCGACAAGGATTCCGGTTGCCGGTCCTCGCGGCGAAAGGATTGTCCATGGCCGCTGCGGCACGTTCTCCGATTGAAAGATCGTTCGACGAAATGGGCCGCTATCAGCGGCGCCGGCGCGTCCTGCTGGCGCTGCTGATCGGTGCTTTTTGCGCTTTGCTGATCTTCGGCGGCTCCACGCACGATGAACTAGGCCACGAACGCATAGAGGGGCAGTATGGCATAGCTCTGATACTGATCGGGATCGGCGGCCGGCTCTGGTCGATCCTCTATATCGGCGGCCGTAAGTCGGCCGAACTGGTTGCTACCGGCCCATATTCGGTGATGCGCAACCCGCTGTATTTTTTCTCCACCATAGGGGCCGCCGGCATCGGCGCCCAGACCGGCAGCGTGATCGTCTCGGTGGCGTCGGCGGTTTTGTGCGCGGCCGCGTTCTACATCGTCACGCTGCGCGAGGAACGGCATTTGACGACCGTGCTCGGGGCGCCGTACAAGGACTACATCGCACGGGTGCCGCGGTTTTTTCCCAATCCCCGGCTTTATCGCGATCAGGCCGAGGTCACCTTCACACCGCGCATTTTTAATCACACGCTGCGCGACGGCTTGATGTTCGTGGCTTCCGTACCGTTTTTCGAACTCATCGAGTCCGGACAGGAAAGCGGCGTAATTCCCGTCCTCTTCTGGCTGTATTGAGCGCGGATGCCGCGATCGCCGGCAAGTTCCTCGACGATTGGATTCCCGACATGCTCAATGAAGTTAAATCTGCGCGGGCCGAACAAGCGCAGGCCAGGCGTGCGCTGGGCAGGTATCAGCACGCGCGCAGGATGGTGCTTGCCGCCCTCGTTGTCGTCATGTTCGCAGCACTGCTGTTTGGCCAGTCTGCTTTTCCTCCCGAAAGCGTGCCGCACGAAACGATCGAAATGGTCGGCGTCCTGCTGATCTTTCTCGGCATTGTCGGGCGCTTGTGGTCGACGCTCTATATCGGCGGACGCAAATCCTCCGAGGTGGTTATCGGCGGACCCTATTCGATCACCCGCAATCCGCTCTATGTCTTCTCCTCGATAGCTGCCGCCGGCGTCGGCGCACAGATGGGCTCGATCACTGCGGCGATCGGCTTCGCGGTGATTTGCGCCGCCGCCTTTCATGTCGTCATCCTGCGCGAAGAGACGTTCCTGAAAGAGGCCTTCGGAACGCCGTTCCAAGCCTATATGGCGCGAGTGCCGCGCTTTTTCCCGAAGCTTTCGCTGTATCAGGAAGGCGACACCGGCGGCTTCAAGCCGCGCCTGCTGCGGACGACGCTGCTCGACGGACTGGTGTTCCTCGTCGCCATGCCGTTTTTCGAATCGATCGACGCCGCCCAGCAATCGGGCATACTGCCGGTGCTGTTCCGTTTCCCATAGGCCCATTGTGTGTCGGCACAGGGTGTTGCACGCCGGCCCGCTTTGACGTATAGCACCGCCGTTCCCAAAAACCGCCCGGCAGGGCATGCCGTGGCGGTTTCATTTGCTTTTCGGGCTTTGGTCGGCCTGAAGCGAACAAAAAGCGCGATGATGCGCACATAAACGGAGTAGCAAAATGCCCAAGATGAAGACCAAGTCAGCCGCCAAGAAGCGGTTCAAGATCACAGGTACGGGTAAAGTCCTGTCGGCTGCGGCCGGCAAGCGTCACGGCATGATCAAGCGTTCCAACAAGTTCATTCGAAATGCCCGCGGCACGATGGTTCTGGCTGAACCGGATGGCAAGAAGGTCATCAAGAATTTTCTGCCGAACGGCCTCTAAGGCATTCGGTCTGGACAAGTTTTAAGGAGATCATGACATGGCACGCGTAAAAAGAGGCGTCACCTCGCACGCCAAGCACAAAAAGGTCCTGAAAGCCGCCAAGGGTTTCTACGGCCGCCGCAAGAACACCATTCGCATCGCCAAGCAGGCGGTGGAAAAGTCGCTGCAGTATGCCTACCGCGACCGCAAGAACCGTAAGCGTTCGTTCCGCGCTCTGTGGATCCAGCGCATCAATGCCGCGACCCACGAGCATGGCCTGACCTATGGCCGGTTCATCGACGGTCTCAACAAGGCCGGCATCGAGATCGATCGCAAGGTCCTGTCGGACATGGCCATCCACGAGCCGCAGGCATTTGCCGCCCTTGTGGCCAAGGCCAAGGTCGCGCTCGAGTACCTCAAGAACACCACGCCGAACGCTTTTGAAAGCGCTGTAGCCTAACCAGCGCCTTCCCAAGCACATCGACACTTGATTTGGGAAACCCGCGCTGGCAGGGCTGGCGCGGGTTTTTCTTTGCCTTCAATCGAGTCTGAAACATGAGTGACATGGAAACTCTCGAAAATTCCCTGATGAGCGACATTGCGTCGGCCGCCGACGAGCAGGCGATCGAAGCCGTGCGTGTTTCAGCGCTCGGCAAGAAGGGCTCGGTCTCCGAAATGCTGAAGACGCTCGGCTCGATGAGCGCAGAAGAGCGCCAGATAAAAGGCCCGGCGATCAACGGTCTCAAGAACCGCATCACCGAGGCGCTTACCGCGCGCCGCGCCGAACTCAAGGACGCAGCGATCGCGGCACGGCTCGCGGCGGAAAAGGTCGACGTCACACTGCCGGTGCGGCAATCGCCGGCCGAGCGCGGCCGCATCCATCCGATCAGCCAGGTCAGCGACGAGATTGCCGCGATCTTCGGCGACCTCGGCTTTGCCATCGCCGAAGGTCCCGATATCGAGACCGATTACTACAATTTCACCGCGCTGAACTTCCCGGAAGGCCATCCGGCGCGCGAGATGCATGACACCTTCTTTTTCCAGCCGGACGAGAAGGGCGAGCGCAAGCTTTTGCGCACCCACACCTCGCCGGTGCAGATCCGCACCATGGAGGTGCAGAAGCCGCCGATCCGAATCGTCATTCCCGGAAAAACCTACCGCCAGGATTCCGATGCCACGCACTCGCCGATGTTCCATCAGGTCGAAGGGCTGGTGATCGACAGATCAGCCAACGTCGCCAACATGAAATGGGTGCTGGAGGAGTTCTGCAAGGCCTTCTTTGAGGTACGCCAGGTCAAGATGCGCTTCCGGCCGAGCTTCTTCCCGTTCACCGAACCCAGCATGGAGGTCGACATCCAGTGCGACCGTTCGCGGCCGGGCGAGGTGCGCTTCGGCGAAGGCTCCGACTGGATGGAGATCCTCGGCTGCGGCATGGTCCACCCCAATGTGCTGAGATATGGCGGGCTCGATCCCGACGAATATCAGGGCTTTGCCTGGGGCATGGGCATCGATCGCATCGCCATGCTGAAATACGGCATGCCGGACCTGCGCGCCTTCTTCGACGCCGATGTGCGCTGGCTGTCGCATTACGGCTTCCGGCCGCTCGACATGCCGACGCTGTTCGCAGGCTTGAGCACATGACAGCGGCCCACACCGGCGGCTGCCGCTGCGGCGCCGTGCGGTTCGAGGCTTCGGCCGAACCGCACCATGTCAGCTATTGCCATTGCGGCGATTGCCGGCGGGCCAGCGGCGCGCCGGTATCGGCCTTCGTCGGCTTCATCACCGAGCAGGTCGCCTTCACGGGCAAGGCGCTGAAGATGTTCGAGAACGGGCCGGTGACGCGCTCGTTTTGCGGCATCTGCGGCTCGCCGATCGCCTATGTCGATGAGCGGCTGGCCGACCACATCTATTTCATGCTCGGCGCCATGGACATGCCGGCCTATTTCAAGCCGACGCACCACGCCCATGTGCGCGAGCAGCTTCCCTTCGTGCACATGCCGGATGACTTGCCGAGACATCTGAAGACCAGCGTGCCCAGACCAGACGGAACACAGTCATGAAATTCACCCTCTCCTGGCTCAAGGACCACCTCGAGACCGACGCCTCGCTTAACGAGATCGTCGAGCGGCTGACCTCGATCGGCCTCGAAGTCGAGCATGTCGACGACAGATCGAGCCTAAAACCCTTCGTCATCGCCAAGGTGCTGGCGGCGGTGCAGCACCCCGATGCCGATCGGTTGCGCGTGCTGACGGTCGATACCGGCGACGGCAAGGCACCCGTGCAGGTTGTGTGTGGAGCGCCGAACGCCCGCGCGGGGCTGATAGGCGCCTTTGCAGCACCCGGAACCTATATTCCCGGCATCGACTTGACGCTGACGGTCGGCAAGATCAGGGGCGTCGAAAGTCACGGCATGATGTGCTCCGAGCGCGAGCTCGAGCTTTCCGAAGAGCATGACGGCATCATCGATCTGCCGGCCGATGCGCCGGTCGGCACCAGCTTCGCCGCCTATGCGCATCTCGACGATCCGGTCATAGAGATCAATTTGACGCCGAACCGTCCGGACGCGACCAGCGTCTACGGCATTGCCCGCGATCTGGCGGCGAGCGGGCTCGGCCGCCTCGTCGGCGGCGCGATCATGCCGCATGCCGGCAGCGGCATGTGCCCGGTGAAGGTGACGATCGAAGCCCCGGAGCTCTGCCCCGGCTTCGCCCTGAGATTGGTGAAAGGCGTGAACAACGGTCCGTCGCCGAAATGGCTGCAGCAGCGGCTGATCGCCATTGGGCTTCGGCCGATCAGCGCGCTGGTCGACATCACCAATTTCGTCACCTTCGATCGCGGCCGGCCGCTGCATGTGTTCGACGCGAACAAGGTCGCCGGCAACCTTACCGTGCGCCGGGCGCGTGACGGTGAAAAGGTGCTGGCGCTTGACGGCCGCGAATACACGCTGACGCCTGACATGTGCGTGATAGCAGACCAGGACGGCGTCGAATCGATCGCCGGCGTCATGGGCGGCGAACATTCCGGCTGCGACGAGAACACCACCGAAGTGCTGATCGAATCGGCGCTTTGGGATCCGATCACCACCGCTCGCACCGGCAGGACGCTCGGCATCATCAGCGATGCGCGCTACCGGTTCGAGCGCGGCGTCGACCCGGAATTCATGGTGTCCGGCGTGGAACTGGCGACCAAGCTGGTGCTGGACTTCTGCGGCGGCACGCCGACCGAAACCGAAGTCGTCGGCTATGCCGGTCACGCGCCGAAGATCGTTTCCTTCCCGCTGTCGGAAGTGAGTCGGCTGACCGGCATAGAGGTGCCCATGGAGGAGAGCCTCGCCATTCTTTCGCGCCTCGGCTTCAAGCCGGAAGGCGCGGGCGATGTCGTCAATGTGGCGGTGCCGTCCTGGCGGCCGGATGTCGACGGCAAGGCCGATCTGGTCGAGGAGGTCATGCGCATCCATGGCGTCGACAACATCGCGCCGCAGCCGCTCGGCGCGCACGATGCCGTCAACGCCAAGATCCTGACTGTCCTGCAGGTCCGCACCCGCGCCGTCAAGCGGGCGCTGGCGGTGCGCGGCATGATGGAGGCGGTCACCTGGTCGTTCATTCCGGCAAAACATGCCGAACTGTTCGGCGGCGGCCAGAGCGCACTGAAGCTCGCCAACCCGATCGCTGCCGACATGTCCGATATGAGGCCGTCGCTGCTGCCGGGCCTGATCGCCGCCGCGCAGCGCAATGCCGACAAGGGCATCGGCGATGTCGCGCTGTTCGAAGTGTCGGGCACCTATGAGGGCGATGCGGCCGACCAGCAGCGGCGCGTCGCCGCCGGCGTGCGGCGCGGCACCGCCAAGCTCGAAGGCTCCGGCCGCCACTGGGGCGGCAATGCCGGTCCGGTCGGCGTGTTCGACGCCAAGGCCGACGCGGTCGCAGCACTTGAAGCCTGCGGCGCGCCTGTCGAGCGGCTGCAGATCGAGGCCGGCGGCCCGGCCTGGTATCATCCCGGCCGCTCCGGCACGATCAAGCTCGGGCCGAAGGTCATTTTGGGAACATTCGGCGAATTCCACCCGAAGACGCTGGAGGAACTCGACGTCTCAGGGCCGCTCTGCGGCTTCGACGTTTTCATCGATGCCGTGCCCGAGCCGAAGGCCAAGCCGACGCGGACAAAACCGAGACTGGAACTGTCCGCCTTCCAGGCGGTCAAGCGCGATTTCGCCTTCGTCGTCGACAAGGCGGTCGAAGCCGGCACGCTGACCCGCGCAGCGCTTGCCGCCGACAGGAAGCTGATCACCAACGTCTCGGTCTTCGACGTGTTCGAAGGTGCGTCACTCGGCGCGGCCAAAAAATCGATCGCCATCGAAGTGTCGATCCAGCCGGTCGAAAAGACGCTGACCGACGAGGATTTCGAGGCGCTGGCAAAGCGCATCGTCGAGAATGTGCACAAGCAGACCGGCGGCGTGCTGCGGGCCTAAGTTGCAAACCAAGAAGGGGCACCGCGCCATCTTGCCTTCTCCCCTTGTGGGAGAAGGTGGATTGGCGCGTGGCGCCAAGACGGAAGAGAGGTGTTGGACGGAGCGCGGCTTTTGCCAAGCTGGAACACCCCTCATCCGTCGCCTTCGGCGACACCTTCTCCCACAAGGGGAGAAGGCAGAGCCGCGCGAGACCTCACGCTGGCGCTCGCCCCCCGGAACTCAAGCCTGAAGGGATTTCATAGCCGCTGTTATCCATTGACCAGCGCCAGCAGCTCTTCGGTGTAGCGCTTGCCGGTGACCTTCTCCGGCGACAGGGCGTCGCCAATGGTCGCCACTTCCGCCTGGCTCAGCGCGATCTGTGCTGCTGCCGCATTCTGCTCGAGATGGCTGATTTTTCGCGCCCCGGGGATCGGCACAATGAAATCGCCCTGGTGCAGCACCCAGGCGAGCGCCAGCTGCGCCGGCGTCACGCCCTTGTCCGCCGCCATTGTCTCCAGCGTCGCGACAACGGCCGCATTGGCGGCCATGGCGTCGGCCTGGAAGCGCGGTAGTCCACGCCGCCAGTCATCGGCACCGAGCACCTCTGGCTTGGCGATCGTTCCGGTCAGCAGGCCGCGGCCGAGCGGGCTGTAGGGGACAAAGCCGATGCCGAGCTCGCGGCAGGCGGCGAACACCTCCTCCTCCGGATCGCGGCTCCACAGCGAATATTCGCTCTGCACGGCTGAAATCGGATGCACCGCATGCGCCCGGCGGATGGTCGCGGCACTCGCCTCCGACAGACCGAGCCCGCGCACCTTGCCCTCGCGCACCAGCTCGGCCATGGCGCCGACCGTATCCTCGATCGGCACATTGGGATCGACGCGATGCTGGTAGTACAGGTCGATCACCTCGACGCCTAGCCGCTTCAGCGACGCTTCGGCCACCGCCTTGACGTGTTCGGGGCGGCTGTCGACGCCGGCCATGCGCTCGACGCCGTTACCTTCTTCAAGGATTTTGAAGCCGAATTTCGTCGCGATCGTCACCTGGTCACGCACCGGCTTCAGCGCCTTGCCGAGCAGGATCTCATTCTCGTACGGGCCATAGACCTCGGCCGTGTCGAAGAAATTGACGCCGATATCGACGGCGCGGCGCAGCGTGGCGATCGCGTCCACCTCCGGCTGGCCGCCATAGCCGAAGCTCATCCCCATGCAGCCGAGACCGACCGGATAGACGTCAAGTTCATTTCCAAGCTTGCGGGTTTGCATCACGCGTCTCCTTGTTGTGAAGGCAGAGATAGCGCCTTGCACCGCGTTCGATAATCGGCTCTCATTTGCACGGGCCGTTCCAAGAAATAGATCAATGAAGCGAACGCATCTTTCCCAACTCGCAGTGCTGGCTACCGTCGCCCAGTGCGGCAGCTTTCGCGGCGCGGCCAAGGAGCTCGCCATCGCGCCATCGGCAGTCAGCCACGCGGTTTCCAGCCTGGAGGCGCGTCTTGGCGTGCGGCTCCTGGCGCGCAGCACGCGCAGCGTCGCCCCGACCGAGGAAGGCGCGCAGCTGCTCGAGCGGCTGAGGCCGGCGCTGTCGGAAATCGATCTGGCGCTGGAATCGGCGGTCGAGGCGCGCGACCGGCCGGCTGGCAATCTCCGGCTGACCGTGCCGCGCACCGCCGCCCACCTAGCGCTGACGCCGCGGCTCGGTGCCTTTGCATCGGCCTATCCCGACATCGTGCTGGAGATCGTCATCGAAGACCGCTTCACCGATATGGTTGAAGGCGGCTTCGACGCCGGCATCCGGCTCGGCGAGAGCCTGCAGCGCGACATGATCGCTGTGCGCATCGGTCCAAACCTTCGCGGCTCCGTCGTCGGCGCGCCATCCTATTTCGCGACCATGCCCAAGCCGCGCCATCCCCACGATCTCGTCGGTCACCGTTGCATCCGCTTCCGTTTCTCCAGCGGCATCGTCTACCGCTGGGAATTCGAGAAGGACGGCGAGGAGATCGAGCTGGCGGTGCAAGGGCCGCTGATCCTCGACGAGGACCATCTTATCGCCAATGCGGCGGTCGACGGCGCTGGGCTTGCCTTCCTGTTCGAGGATTATGTTCGCGATGCCATTGCCGCCGGCAAACTCATTCGCGTGCTGGAGGACTGGTGCCCGCCCTTCGACGGTTTCTTCGTCTACTATCCGAGCCGCCGCCAGATGCGGCCGGCGCTGCGAGCCTTCGTCGATTTCTTCAAGATGAGCGGGTAACCCGCCCTCCCCCTTGTGGGGAGGGTCGGCTCGCAATCGGAGCGAAGCGGAGGCTGCGAGCCGGGGTGGGGTAGCGCCCTACGAGACCCCCACCCCGCTTCGCAAAAGCCGCTTGGCGGCATTTGCTGCGCGACCCTCCCACAACGTGAGGGTGGAAGAAGGCGGCCCCGGCCATCGTTCACCGACTATGCCCGCATTAATCACAAACGACACCACCCGCCATGGCTGGGCGGCAATCGTCCTTCACTGGCTGATCGCCGCGATCTTTATCGGCCAGTTCGTGCTCGGCTTCGTCATGGTGCGGGTGTCCAGCCAGCGCACCGCCTTCGAGCTGATCCAGCTGCACAAATCCTTCGGCTTCCTGTTGCTCGGGCTGGTGATCCTGCGCATTGCCTGGCGTCTCGGCAACGCAGCGCCGGCGCTGCCGCGCTCGGTTGGGCCTTTAGAGCGCCGCGTGGCGCCGCTCGTCCATTTTGCGCTCTACGTGTCTCAGCTTGCGCTACCTCTGTCGGGCTGGGCGCTGGTGTCGGCGTCGATGCTGGAGATCCCGAGCGTGCCGTTCAACCTGTTCGTCATGCCGGACCTGCCACTCGCGGAATCGGACCCGGCGGAAAGCTTCTGGACCTCGGCGCATTGGTATCTCGCCTATGCTGGCATCGGACTTGTCGCCTTGCATATCGCCGCGGCGCTGCGCCATCATTTCTGGCTGAAGGACACGGTGCTGACGCGCATGATCACGCCTTCGTCGGATCACAGCGCGGAATAGAGCAGGCGGCTCATTCGTTGATGGGGCGAGGGCGCTAGAGAAGCGTTGCCTCCAAAAAAGGATCACGCCCATGGTTGCGCGCATCTTCGGATTTGCAGCGGTCGCCACGTGCCTTGCCATGCCTGTTTTCGCGGCGGTAGCACTCAGCGAGGCTGCCGGCAGCTACACGATCAGCCCGGCCGGCTCCAGCATCCGTTTCTCCGTCGGCAAAGCCGGCGGCGGCGGGCTTGCCGGCGCCTTCGCCCGCTTCAAGGGCAGCATCCGCATCGACAACAGCAATGTCGGGCGCTCCCAGGTCAATATCACCATCTTTCCCGAAAGCGTCGGCACCGGTCAGGGCCGCGTCGACGCCTTCCTTCGCTCCGACGCGGTGTTCGACGCCACCAACAACCCGGAAATCCAGTTCCGCTCGACCAGCGTGAGACGCATCGGCGACACGTCAGCCCTCGTCACCGGTCGGCTGACGGCGCGCGGCAAGACTTTTTCGGAAAAGTTCACGGCCGAGCTCGCCGGTCTCAAGGCAGGCACGATAAAATTCCATGTCACCGGCAAGGTGCTGCGGTCGCGCTACGGCATGGATGTCGGCACGCCGATCTATTCGAACGTCGTCGACTTCGACATGACGCTTACATGTAGAAGGGGATAGGCTTTGCAGGACCTGGTTTCCTCGCCCCCGCAAAGCGGCCCACTTCGTGGGGACGAGGAACCCAAGCTCTGCGGAGGGCAGCGCCGGCATCCGAACAAGCCGCAGACGATCGCCTTGCTCGCTGCCATGCTTCGCATTGGCTTTTTTGCCGATTTCAGGCAAACCTCCACGCCTGCAATTTGAAGAGGGAGAAGCCTGATGTTCCGATGGGGTGTTTTGTCGACGGCCAAGATCGGCCGCGAGCATCTTTTGCCTGCAATGGTCGAGGCGGAGAACGGCGTGCTGTCGGCGATCGCCAGCCGCGACCTGTCGAAAGCCCGTGCCCTAGCCGATCGGTTCGGCGCCCCCCATGCCTTCGGCTCCTATGACGAGCTGCTCGCATCCAGGGACGTCGACGGCGTCTACATCCCGCTGCCGACCGCGCAGCATGTCGAATGGACGGCCAAGGCGATCGAGGCCGGCAAGCATGTTCTGGTCGAAAAGCCGCTGGCGCTCGACGCCAGGGACATTCCGCCGCTGATCAAGCTGCGCGACGCCAAGAACGTGCTGGTTTGCGAAGCCTTCATGGTCGTCTACCACCCGCAATGGATCAAGGTGCGCGAGCTGATCGCCAGCGGCGCCATTGGCCGGCTGCGCCATGTCCAGGGCGCGTTCTCCTACTACAATGTCGATCCCAAGAACATGCGCAACCAGCTCGACCTCGGCGGCGGCGCGCTGCCCGACATCGGCGTCTACCCGACGGTGTCGACGCGCTTTTCGACCGGCAAGGAGCCGCTGCGCGTCCAGGCGACGATCGAGCGCGACAAGACATTCGGCACCGACATCTACTCCTCCATCCGCGCCGATTTCGGCGAATTCGAATTGTCGTTCTATCTGTCGACGCAGATGGCGGCGCGGCAGGTTATGGTGTTCCACGGCGAGAAGGGCTTGATCGAGGTGCTTTCGCCGTTCAACGCCGGAATCTACGACCACCATCGCATCGAGCTGCACAACCAGAACCACAGCGAGGCGCAAGTGTTTCGCTTCCCCGGCATGCAGCAGTACCGGCTGGAGGTCCAGGCCTTCGCGCGGGCGGCACAGGGCGGCACCGACCGCGTCTTCACGCTGGAAGAGTCCGTGCTCAACCAGAAGGTCATCGACGCCATCTTCCGCGCCGGCGAGAAGGAAGGCTGGGAGACGGTCTGACAATCGTCAGCCGGGGAGGAGAGCCGGGGGGAAAGTGGCTGACGATGCGGATGTGATCATTGTAGGCGCCGGCCTTGCCGGGCTCGTCGCGGCGGCCGAGCTGGCCGAGGCCGGCAAGAAGACCATCGTTGTCGACCAGGAGCCAGAACAGTCGCTCGGCGGCCAGGCGTTCTGGTCGCTTGGCGGCATCTTCCTCGTCGATTCGCCCGAGCAGCGGCGCATGCGCATCCGCGATTCGCAGGATCTGGCGCTCGAGGACTGGCTTGGCACCGCCGCCTTCGACCGTGCGGAAGATTTTTGGCCGCGCCGCTGGGCCGAGGCCTATGTCGGCTTCGCCGCCGGCGAGAAGCGCTCCTGGCTGACGCAGCGCGGCATGAAGTTCTTCCCAATCGTCGGCTGGGCCGAGCGCGGCGGCGGCAACGCCGTCGGCCACGGCAATTCGGTGCCGCGCTTTCACGTCACCTGGGGCACCGGGCCGGGCGTGCTCGACCCGTTCGTACGGCGCGTGCGCGAGGCCGAGAATAGCGGGCTGATCCGCTTCAAATTCCGCCACCGGGTCAACGAACTGGCGCGGACAGGCGCCGTCGTGAATGGCGTGCGCGGCGACATGCTTGAGCCGAGCGATGTCGAGCGCGGCCGCAGGAGTTCGCGCGACATCGCCGGCGACTTCGAGTTCAAGGCGCAAGCGGTCATCGTCGCCTCCGGCGGCATCGGCGGCAATCCCGAGCTTGTCCGCAAAAACTGGCCGCAGCGGCTCGGCACGCCGCCCAAGTGCATGATCTCTGGCGTTCCCGACCATGTCGACGGCCGCATGCTGGCGATCACCGAACAGGCCGGCGGCAGCATCATCAACCGCGACCGCATGTGGCACTATGTCGAAGGCATCAGGAACTGGGCGCCGCTCTGGACCGACCATGCAATCCGCATCCTGCCCGGTCCGTCGTCGCTGTGGCTCGACGCCCGCGGCAAGCGCCTGCCGGTCCCGCTCTATCCCGGCTTCGACACGCTGGGCACGCTCAGCCACATCATGAGCACCGGCTTCGACTATTCCTGGTTCGTCCTGACCAAAAAGATCATCCAGAAGGAGTTCGCGCTGTCGGGCTCCGAGCAGAACCCCGACCTCACCGGAAAAAGCTGGCGCCAGGTGCTTGGCCGCGCCACATCGGGCGTTCCCGGTCCGGTGAAGGCGTTCATGGAGAAGGGCGAGGATTTCATCGTCGAGCCCGATTTGCCGGCGCTGATCGCCCGCATGAACGCGCTTGTCGGCGGCGAGCCGCTGCTCGAACTGGGGCAGGTCGAGCGCGAGATCCGCGCCCGCGACCGGCAGCTCGACAATCCGTTCTCCAAGGATATGCAGATCACCGCCTTGCGCGGCGCCCGCGCCTATCTCGGCGACCGGCTGATCCGCACGGCCAAGCCGCACAAGATACTCGATCCTGCCAATGGGCCGCTGATCGCGGTCAGGCTCAACATCCTGACCCGCAAGACGCTGGGCGGCTTGCAGACCGATCTCGACAGCCGCGTCCTGGGTACCGATGGCCAGCCGGTCGAGGGACTGTACGCGGTCGGCGAAGCCGCCGGTTTCGGCGGCGGCGGCATGCATGGCTATGCGGCGCTGGAAGGGACGTTTCTTGGCGGCTGCATTTTTTCAGGCCGCAGCGCCGGCCGGGCGGCGTCGCGGGCAGTGGGGTAGGACCCTCACCAGATCCATTCGCCGCGTCCCAGAGCCGATACCGCGTCAACGATCCGGGTAAAGCTCGAGCGCGCACGACCGACCGTGTGCCGGCCTCTGAGATAGCCATGCACCAGCCCCGGCTCTTCGAACCAGTAGGCGTGACCCTCCTCCGCGACGACGCGGTCGCGATAGGCCTCGCCGTCTGACGACAGCGGGTCGCATTGGGCGGTGATCAGCACAGTCGGCGGCAGATTGGCAAAATCGGCATCGGCCAGCGGCGACAGCGTGAGATCGCCGGTGCGGTCTTCGCCGCCGGTCCTGATATTCATGTAGAAATCGAGGTCGCGGACCGTCAGCATCGGCGCCTCGGCATGGGTCACGTAAGAGCCTTGCGAGCGGTCGCCGCCAAGGCCGGGATAGATCAGCACCTGGCCGATCGGCCTTCGTGCATGGCCGCGCGTCGCATGGCTGACCGCGGCGGCAAGATTGCCGCCGGCGCTGTCGCCGCAAAGCAGGATCGGGCGCTTGTAGGTCGTCGCCGCCCATTCGAAGGCGCTGATGGCATCGTCGAAGCCGGCCGGATGCAGATGTTCCGGCGCCAGCCGGTAGTCGACCGAAACCAGCTCATAGCCGGTGCGGCTGCAAAGCTCGGCACATAGGTCGTCATGGCTGTCGAGCCCGCCGAGGATATAACCGCCGCCATGGAAATAAAGCACCATCGCCGCCGCTTCCGGCGCGGGTGTGCGGTAGATGCGGATCGGGATGGGATGCGAAGGCGTGGCAATGGCGGTGGTCTCCGCCGTAACGTTGTCTGGGTGGCCGGCAGAGAATTCACGGCACATGCGGTCGTAGATGTCGCGCTGCTGATCGATGGTGTAGTCGATCGCATCAGGCGGAAAATAGGAATTGGTCCGCTCGATGAAGGCCCAGGTCTCGGCGTCGATGAGTTTTTTGTAGTCGGTCATGGACGCTGAACGCGTTTTGACGACAGCGCCTGAGCACCCCCCTCTGCCCTGCCGGGCATCTCCCCCTCAAGGGGGGAGATCGGATGTCGCTTCGGTTTTCGCCAATCTCCAACGCTGCAAGACGGGCTGCAAGGCCGAAGCTGCCAATCTCCCCCCTTGAGGGGGAGATGGCCGGCAGGCCAGAGGGGGGTGTGACGGAGTGGCGTCATTTCAACAATACCTTCACTTCCCCTTCCACACTGGGTCGCGCTTTTCGGCAAAGGCGCGAAAACCCTCGAGATTGTCCTCCGAGCCGTACAGTGCGTCAACCGTCGGCAATTGGCGGCGCGTCACCCGGTTCATCGCGTCCTGGAAGGTGAGTGCTTCGGCGACCCGCGCCGTCTCCTTGATCGCGGCAAAGACCAGCGGCGGACCGCCGGCGAGCAGTCGTGCGATCTCCCAGACGCGATCCTCGAGCTTCTCCTTGGGCAGAACCTCGTTGACCAGACCCCAGCGATGCGCTTCGGCGACATCCATCCAGCGGCCGGTGAACAAAAGGTCCATGGCGACATGATAGGGAATGCGCTTCGGCAGCTTGATCGTCGCTGCATCGGCCAGCGTGCCGGCGCGAATTTCCGGCAGCGCAAAGGAGGAGTGATCCGACGCGTAGATGAGGTCGCAGGACAGCGCCAGCTCGAAGCCGCCGCCGACCGCCATGCCGTTGACGCAGGCGATGACCGGCTTGTTGAGATCGCGCAGCTCCTGCAGCCCGCCGAACCCGCCGACGCCATAGTCGCCGTCGACAGCATCGCCGCCGGCCGCGGCTTTCAGGTCCCAGCCGGCGCAGAAGAACTTGTCGCCGGCGGTCTTGACGATGGCGACCCGCAGATCCGGATCGTCGCGGAACGCCTTGAAGGTCTCGCCCATCAGCCGCGAGGTGTTGAGGTCGATAGCGTTGGCCTTGGGCCGATCGAGCGTGACTTCGAGGATCGTGCCCTCGCGGCGGGTGGTGATGACGTCAGACATTCTAGTTCTCTCCAAGCACCAGCAGCGCGTCGGCGATCCAGGCGCCTTTGCCTTGCGCGCAGACGATCAGCGGGTTGATGTCGAGCTCCTCGATCTCGCCGGCATTTTTCTGCACGAAGGCGGCGATGCCTGATATCGCCTCGATGGCCGCCGCGAGATCGGCCTTGGGCCGGCCGCGATAGCCTTCGAGCAGCGGGAACAATTTGAGCCGGCGCAATGCCGCCTCGATGTCGTCGCGGGTCGCCGGCAGCATCAGCGTGACGCTGTCGCGCAGCAGCTCGACCAGCACACCACCGGTGCCCAGCGTCATCACCGCGCCGAACATCGGGTCACGGGTGAAGCCGACGAGCAGTTCGGCGACGCCGTCGCGCACCATGCGCTCGACATAGAGCCCGGTGCCGAGCGCATCGAGATCATGGGCGGCCGTGCTGACGGATTCGGCGTCCCTGAGGTTGAGCCGAACCGCGTCAAGCTCGGATTTGTGGGTGACGCCCAAAGCCTTCAGCGCAACCGGAAAACCGAGCGCCATCGAGGAGATGACCGCCTCGACCGCATTGCCGGCGCGTTCACCGCTCGGCACGGGGAGCCCGGCCTCGATCAGCCGCGCTTTCGCCTCGGCCTCATCAGGCGTGACATGGTCGCCGGCCGGCGCCCCGGAAGCGGAGGTGTCGATCGGCTGCGCCTGCGGCTCGCGCCAGGCCCAGCCGATGAAGGCGGCCGCCTGGGCGGCGTCCATGGCTTCGGAAATGCCGAACAACGGCACCATGCCGCGTCCCATCAGCCCGGCGGTGTATTCCTCGGGCAGGTTTTCCGGCAGCGAGGAGACGATCGCGCCCTGCGCCTTGTTGGTCTTCAGCGCCGATTCGAAGGCGCGCAGCGTCGTCCACCAGTCGGTGTCGGAGCAGCGGTCGGGGCGCGGGAAATCGAGCACCAGCATGTTGAGGTCGAAGCCGCCCGACACCATGGCGGTGAAGGTGGCGGTCATCGCCGGCTCGTTGTTCCAGATGAAGGTGTGGTAGTCGAGCGGGTTGGCCACCGCAACCAGCGGCCCGAGCGTCGATTTGACGTGGGCGCGGTGGGTGTCGGTCAGCGCCGGGAAATTGACCCAGCGGCCTTCGGCGCTGTCGGCCATGACAGACGCTTCGCCGCCCGAACAGCTCATCGACGACAGCCGGTAGCCGGGGAGGGGGCCGGTGACGTGCAGCAGCTTGAGCGCCTCGATGAAGGCAGGGATGGAATCGACGCGGGCGATGCCGAGCCGCTTCAGGAAGGCGCCCGAGGCAGCGTCCGAGCCGGCCAGCGACGCGGTATGCGACACCGTTGCTTGCCGCGCCTGCTCGGAGCGGCCAACCTTCATGGCGATGATCGGTTTCTTCAGCTCTCGCGCCCGCGCGGCCAGCCTTTCGAAGCCGGCTACCGAATCGAACGCCTCGATATGCAGGCCGAGCGAAGTGACCCGATCGTCCTCGATCAGGCCGAGCGCCATTTCCGAAAGGCCGGTCTGTGCCTGGTTGCCGGCGGTCATCAGAAAGGCGATCGGCAGGCCGCGCTTCTGCATCGTCGTGTTGATGGCGATGTTCGACGACTGGGTGATGATGGCGACGCCGCGGCCGCCCTCGGCCAGCCTGATGCCGCCATGCTGGTCGGGCCATAAAAGCGCGCCGTCGGCATAATTGATCAGGCCGTAGCAGTTCGGCCCGATGATCGGCATCTGGCCCGCCGCAGCGACCAGTTCCGCCTGCAATCGCTCGCCATGCTTGTCATAAGCCTCGGTCTCGAGAAAGCCGGCGGCAAAGCAGACGGCGCCGCCGGCACCGCGCTCGGCCAGCGCCTTGACCACCTCGATGGTCGAATGCCGGTTGACGCCGACAAAGGCGGCGTCCGGGGCGCCGGGCAGGTCGGCCACCGAACGGTAGGCCTTGCGACCGGCGACTTCGTCCTTGGTCGGGTGCACCGGCCAGATCGCGCCGGCAAAGCCCATCTTGATCGACTGCGCGACGACGGCGGCGGCCTGTGCGCCGCCGAACACGGCAATCGTGCGCGGGCGCAAGAGGCGCTCAAGTTTGTGCATTTATCAGCCCCCGAACGGGCGCAGCAGCGCCCGTGAAATGATGTGGCGCTGGATTTCCGACGTGCCTTCCCAGATGCGCTCGACGCGGGCGTCGCGCCAGATGCGTTCCAGCGGCAGATCGTCCATCAGCCCCATGCCGCCATGGATCTGGATCGCCTCGTCGGCGACGAAGGCAAGCATCTCGGTGGCCTTCAGCTTGGCCATGGCCATGTCCTGATCGGTGACGGTGCCCTGATCGTACTTCCAGCCGGCTTCGAACACCATCAGGTCGGCCGCTTTCAGTTCTGTCGCCATATCGGCAAGCTTGAATGAAACGCCTTGGAACTTGCCGATCTGCTGGCCGAACTGCTGGCGCTGCGCGGCGTATTCGATCGCATGGCCAAGCGCCCGCTCGGCCCGGCCGAGACAGGTCGCGCCGACCTGCAGGCGGGTTGCGCCAAGCCACGAATTGGCGACGTCGAAACCCTTGTGGACCTCGCCCAGAACCTGGCCTCCGGGTAGCCGGCAATCGTCGAATTCGAGGATGGCGTTGGTGTAACCGCGGTGCGAGACGTTGCGGTAGCCGTCACGCACCGTAAAACCCTTGGTGCCCTTGTCGACGAAGAAGGCGGTGATCTTCTTGCGTTTTCCACGCGGCGTCTCCTCTTCGCCCGAAGCCATGAAGACGATGGCGAAATCGGCAAGATCGGCATGGCTGATGAAGTGTTTGGTGCCGTTCAGCACCCAGTCGTCGCCGTCCTGAACCGCGGTCGCCTTCATGCCGCGCAGATCGGAGCCGGCGCCCGGCTCGGTCATCGCCAGGCAATCCCATTTCTCGCCGCGAATGCAGGGATAAAGATACTTTTCGCGCTGCTCCGGCGTGCCGGCCAAGAGGATATTGGAAGGCCGCGCCACGCAGGTCCAGTGCAGCGCGTAATTGGCGCGGCCAAGTTCCTTTTCGTAAAGCAGCCAGGTCACCGTATCGAGGCCGGCGCCACCGACCTCCGCAGGCATGTTGGCTGCATAGAGCCCGGCTTCGATCGCCTTGGCCTTGATCTCATCGATCAGCTCGCGGCGCAGCACGCCGGTGCGCTCCACCTCGCGCTCATGCGGGTAAAGCTCGTTCTCGACGAAGGCGCGCGTCGTCTCGACGATCAGTTTCTGTTCCTCGGAGAGGCCAAAATCCATGGTCTCAGCCTTTCTTCTTTTTCTTCGGCTTTTCGGCCTTGGCCTTCTCGGCCGCCTTGGAGGCGGTGGGCTTCTTCGCCGCAAGCTTGGCGAGCTGCTTGGTATAGTCCTTGTGCAAGGCGCCGGCGCCCCAGCCTTTGCCTCTGTTCTGCTTCGACAGCGCATCCATGATGGCGACCAGATTGTCGTCGCGGATCTTTTCGAGCTCGCGGATCGACAGGCCATCCGCCTGATCGTCCGACTGCGTGGCGATCAGGTCGACCAGTTCGTCGTTGAACTCCGGCACATCCATCAGCTTGGTCCACGGCCATTTCAGGCACGGCCCGAACTGCGCCATGAAATGGCGCATGCCGGCCTCGCCGCCGGCGACGCGGTAGACCTGGAACATGCCCATCTGCGCCCAGCGCAGGCCGAAGCCATAGCGCATGATGTCGTCGAGTTCCTCGACCGTGCAGATGCCGTCCTTGATCAGCCACAGCGCCTCGCGCCATGCCGCCTCCAGCAGGCGGTCGCCGACGAACGCCTCGATCTCCTTGCGAATCACCACCGGTTTCATGCCGATCGAGGCGTACATCTCCTTGGCGACCTCGATCGCCTCGGGAAAGGTCTGCTCGCCGCCGACGATTTCGACCAGCGGCAGCAAATAGACCGGGTTGAATGGATGACCGACGACCAGCCGCTCCGGATGCTTCTTCATCGCCACCTGCATGTCGGTCGGCTTGATACCGGAAGTCGAGGAGCCGACGATGGCATTGGCCGGCGCATAGAGGTCGATCTCGGCCAGCACGCGGTGTTTCAGGTCGAGCCGTTCCGGCACACTTTCCTGGATGAAATCGGCATCGGCGACGGCATCGGCAATGGTCTTGGCAAAGGTCAGTTTGCCCCCTTTTGGCAGGCCGTCGGGCAGCATCTGCTTGTAGGCGCGGCGCGCGCCTTTCATCACTTCGCCGACCTTGCGCGCGGCTTCGGGGTCGGGATCGAAAATCGACACGTCGATGCCGTTCAAGAGCAGCCGCGCCACCCAGCCGGCGCCGATGACGCCGCCGCCGATTGCAGCTGCCTTGGTGATGATGCTCATGCGGAGGCTCCGGTTCTTGTCCTGGCTTTTTCCAGGTCGATGAGAGGCACGCGCTCGCCGGCGCGGATCACGGTGGGGTCATAGGCCCTGCGCGCAAACACCTCGAGCACGAAGGGCCGGAAGAAGTCGATCGGCAACGTCTCATAACCCGGATCGAAGCTCGACTGGTCCCAGCGCTCGCAGAACTGGTCGCAATCGTCGAAATAGTGATGGCCGGCGAAACGGTCGCGCGCATGCGGATTGCCGCCGAGATGGTGGGCGTAATAGAGGCGCTGGAAGTCACCGTGCTTTTCCACAGCCCAGGTGCACTGCTCGCGCACGAAAGGTTTTAGGACCGAAGCTGCATATTCGTCGTGGTTGTACGGTGCGTAGAGGTCGCCGATGTCGTGCAGTAGCGCGCAGACGATCCAGTCGGTGTCGGCGCCGTCGCGCCATGCGCGCGTCGCCGCCTGCAGCGAATGGCCGAGCCGGGTGATCTTGTAGCCGGACAGCCCCTCGTCGAGTTGGACAAGCGCCTCAAGCAGCCGTTCGCCGGTCTTCGCCGCATAGTCGATCTCGTGCTCGGTAAGAAACGCGTAATCGTCGCGGTCGCCATCCTTCATTGCGGTGAATTTCACGGTCTTCATCGGCGGCTCCTCCCTACCGATTGCTTGTTCAAAGTGGCGCGCGCTTTGTCAAATTGAGCTTCTTGCGCACCTCATCGGGGCCGATGACCCTTGCGCCCATGTTCGACACGATGCTGACCGCCCGCTCGACCAGCTGCGCATTGGTTGCCAGCACGCCCTTGTCGAGCCAGAGATTGTCCTCGAGTCCGACGCGGACATTGCCGCCCGCCAGCACCGCGGCGGCAGCATAGGCCATCTGGTTGCGGCCGATGGAGAACGCCGACCAGGTCCAACTCGACGGGACATTATTGACCATCGCCATAAAAGTGTTGAGATCGTCCGGCGCGCCCCATGGCACGCCCATGCACAATTGCACGAGAGCATCCGGGTCGAGCACCTTTTCCTCGACCAATTGCTTGGCAAACCACAGATGGCCGGTGTCGAAGGCCTCGATCTCCGGCTTGACGCCAAGCGCCGTCATCATGCCGCCCATGGTGCGCAGCATGCCTGGCGTGTTGGTCATGACATAGTCGGCCTCGGCGAAATTCATGGTGCCGCAGTCGAGCGTGCAGATCTCCGGCAGGCACTGGCGCACATGCTCCACGCGGTTGGTGGCGCCGCCCATATCGGTGGCTTTCTCGTTCAGCGGCAGCGGGTTTTCTGGCGAGCCGAACACCATGTCGCCGCCCATGCCGGCGGTCAGGTTCAGCACCACGTCGACGTCTGCCGCACGGATGCGCTCGGTCACTTCGCGATAAAGCTGCACGTCACGGCGCGGCCTGCCGGTTTCGGGGTCGCGCACATGGCAGTGGACGATCGCCGCACCGGCCTTTGCCGCGTCGATGGCCGAATCGGCGATCTGCTTGGGCGAGCGCGGCACATGCGGGCTGCGGTCTTGCGAGCTGCCGGACCCGGTTATGGCACAGGTAATGAAGACCTCACGGTTCATCGCAAGCGGCATCGACTTTTCTCCCAATCAGCACAGATGGTCCCGATCAAACATGGGCCCAATCGAACAGATGGCAACAATGCCTGACTTGCCGGAAACTGTTTTGCATTTTACGAAGTGCGTATGATGAAAAACGAAAAGTCGTCGATCTTTCGCGCCGAACGGTTGCCGCTCAAGGTGACGCTGCTGGTGTTTTCCGGGTCGTCGATCATGTGTGTGGCCTCGGCCGTCGATCCGCTGCGCGCCGCCAATCGTATTGCCGGCGAGACGCTGTTCGATTTCAGGCTGGTTTCGGTGGCCCGCGCAGCGCCCGGGCCCACCATGGGGCGGGCCGGTGTGGGGAGCGGCCGCGTGGATGGGGGGGATAAGACCGGTGTTGGTTTAGGAGTCGGCGGGTTCGGCACGCAGAACTATGCCACATCGGCTCTGCTTGCCGGCCTGCGCCGAGCGGGGCGCGCGGCACGCGCCTGCGGCGGCGTCGAAGCCGGTACCTGGCTGGTCGCCCGCGCCGGCCTGCTGGAGGGGCGAAGCGCCACCACCCATTGGGAGGACATGGAGGATTTTTCCTCGGCCTTTCCCGATGTCGACGTCCGCCCCGACCGCTATGTCATCGACGGGCCGGTCTTCACCTCCGGTGGCGCTTCGCCGACCTTCGACCTGATGCTGCATCTGATCCGCACGCGGCTCGGCATGGCCGTCGCGCTCGATGTGGCAAGCGTCTTCATCTACGACCAGGCACGCGCCGCGACCGACGCGCAGCCTTTGGTCTCGCTCGGCCGCCTCGACGGCTACGATCCGCGGCTGGCGCAAGCCATCCGGCTGATGGAAACCCACGTCGACCAGCCCTTGACCATCGCCGCGGTGGCAAAGCGTGCCGGGGTGACGACACGTACGCTGGAAAGCATCTTTCGCAAGTCGATCGGCGAGACGCCGGGCGCCTATTTTCTCAGGCTGCGGCTGGGTGCAGCGCGCCGGCTCGTGGTCGACACGCGCGTGGCCATGGCCGATATTGCCGGGCGAACGGGGTTCTCGTCCGCCGCGGCATTTTCCAGAGCGTTTTCAAGAGCTTTCGGCGAAGCTCCGGTCAGGCTGCGTCGGAGATAGACGGGATCAGGCAGCGTCCTGGCGATCGCTTTTGCCGTCGATCTGCGAGCGCATCTGTCTCGCAAGGTGGGTCTCGAAGCGGCTGGCGACCGCGCGATCCCATTCGTTTGCACTCCGGGCACCATGCTTCGGGTGCGGCAGCGCCATCAGCCGGTCGATGATCGATCCGGCCTCGCCAGATGAGAGCAGGGCGTCGATTTCGCGTTCGTGCTGCATATCGTTTCGCCTCCTTCTTTCTGTTTCCGCCACCAACCACATATACAAGATTCGTGACGGCTGTTTGAAGGCAAGAGCGAGGCGATTGAGGGGCGGTGCGGGGCAAAACCTTGTCGTCGGTTCCGCCCTCGCGCAAAGCTGTTCCGGCCCGGCGGGTCGGTCAACAGACCTGCCGGTGCGGCACTTCAGACGTACCGGTTGACGATATTCTCGAGCAGTTCCTGGCGGCCGGATCTCGGCTGCGGCTCGATTTTCTTCTTGACGACGCGCTCGGTGATCTCCTCCAGCGTCCTCTTGCCGGCAAGCATCGCCTTGGCCTCGGCCGAATTCCAGCCGGCATAGCGCTCGGCCAGCGGGGCCGACAGCGCCTTGTCCTCCACCATGTTAGCGGCGGCCTTGAGGCCGCGTGCGCAGCAATCCATGCCGCCGATATGGCCAATCAGCAGATCCTGCGGATCGAGCGACTGTCGCCTAAGCTTGGCGTCGAAATTGGTGCCGCCGGACTTGAAGCCACCGGCCTGCAGCACCTGATAGTAGGCCAGCGCCATCTCCGGCACATTGTTGGGGAACTGGTCGGTGTCCCAGCCCGACTGGTAGTCGTTGCGGTTCATGTCGATCGAGCCGAAGATGCCGAGCGCATTGGCCAGCGCCAGTTCATGCTCGAAGGAATGGCCGGCCAGGATCGCGTGGCCCTGCTCGATGTTGAGCTTGACCTCCTTCTCCAGCCCGAAGCGTTTGAGGAAGCCGTAGACGGTAGCGACGTCATAGTCGTACTGGTGCTTGGTCGGCTCCTGCGGCTTCGGCTCGATCAGGATGGTGCCCTTGAAGCCGATCCGGTGCTTGTAGTCGACGACCAGGTTGAGGAAACGGCCGGCCTGTTCCTGCTCGCGGGCAAGGTCGGTGTTGAGCAGCGTCTCATAGCCCTCGCGGCCGCCCCACAGCACATAGTTCTCGCCCTTCAGCCGCTTGGTGACATCGATGCAGTGCTTCACCGTCGCTGCCGCATAGGCAAAGACGTCCGGGTCGGGATTGGTGGCGGCTCCCGCCATGAAGCGGCGGTTGGAGAACAGGTTGGCCGTGCCCCAAAGCAGCTTGACTCCGGTCTTCTTCATCTTCGCCGCAAAATAGTCTGATATCTCGTCGAGGCGCGCGGCACTTTCAGAAAAGTTTTTTCCTTCCGGCCGCACATCGGCATCGTGGAAGCAGAAATAGGGAACACCCAGCAGCGAAAACATGTCGAAGGCGACATCGGCCTTGAGCTTGGCCAGTTCCATCGTGTCGGTGCCACCGGCCTCGGCGAACCATGGCCGCTCGAAGGTCTGGCCGCCGAACGGATCGCCGCCCGGCCAGGCGAAGGAATGCCAGTAGGCGACGGCAAAGCGCAAATGGTCTTCCAGCCGCTTGCCGGCGACAACCTCATCGGGATTGTAGAACCGGTAGGCCAGCGGATTGGTCGAATCCGGCCCCTCGTATTTGATCTTCTGGATGTCGCCGAAAAAGCCGCTGGTCATGTCTGTCTGTCCTCTCGCAGGGTTCGGTCCTGATTACCTCAGGCGTAATTGGATTCGCGCTGGCGCTGGATGAAAAGAGTCATGTCAAAGCCAATCAACAACGGAGACAAACCATGACCGACCTCAACACGATCGCCGAAAACTACATCGCCGCCTGGAACGAGAGCGATGCCGCGCGCCGGCAAGCCTTGCTCAAGGCGGCCTTCACCGATGACGTCAGCTACCGCGATCCGATCATGCAGGGAGACGGCCACAATGGCCTCGCCGCACTGATCGATGGTGTCCAAAAACGTTTTGCCGGCTTCCGGTTCTCGCTGAAGGGCAAGCCGGACGGGTTTGGCGACACGATCCGCTTCTCGTGGAATCTCGGGCCGGAAGGCACTGATTCCGTCATCGAAGGCACCGACATCGGTGTCGTCGAGAATGGCCGCCTGAAAAACGTCACCGGATTTCTCGACAAGGTCCCGGCACAGTGAGGAAACCTCGGACCGCGGCGGGGGTGGGAAACCACTCACGCCGTGGCCGCCTTGATAGCCGGGTAAAGCAAGCGGTAGCGCTGATAGGCATCTGCATAAGCGTTGCTTAGCGCGGCGACCGGCTCGATTGTGGCATCGGTGGCCGGCGCCGTGCACACTCTGAGCGGATCGGCGCCCGTCGCCGCGATCAGGCCAAGCCTCGCTGCACCGAAGGCGGCGCCGAAATCGCCGTCGGCGGGAATGTCGACCGGCAGGCCGAGCGCGGTGGCGATTGCCTTTAGCCAGTAGTGCGAGCGCGAGCCGCCGCCGATCGCCGTTACCCGCGTCAGCGTCGTGCCGGCCTTGGCCAGGGCTTCGAGACTGTCGCGGAAGGCGAAAGCCACGCCCTCCAGCACGGCCTGGGTCAAGACGGCGCGGCTCGATTCATGCGCAAGCCCGGTAAACGAGCCGCGAATGGCCGAATCATTGTGCGGCGTACGCTCGCCGGAGAGATAGGGCAGGAAGGACACGCCGGTCGGCGCCTTCAGCGTATCGCCGAGCTCGGCGGTCAGCTCGCCGGCGCCTTTGCTTGATATCTCGGACAGCCAGTTGAGCGAATCGGTTGCCGACAGGATGACGCCCATCTGGTGCCAGGTGTCGGGCAGCGCGTGGCAGAATGTGTGCACCGCGCTTTCCGGGCTGGGCAGATAGGCCGCATTGGCGGCAAACAGCACGCCTGACGTGCCAAGCGAGACAAAGGCCTGGCCGGCGGCGACCGTGCCCATGCCGCAAGCCGACGCCGCATTGTCGCCGGCGCCACCAGCGATCGGGATGCCCGCCTGCATCCCCCATTTCGAGGCCAGTTCGCTGCGCAACGCGCCGGCCTTCTCGGTCCCTTCGACCAGTGACGGCATCTGCTTCTCGTCGAGCGACGTGGCGGAAAGCAGGTCGGATGACCAGTCTCGCTTGCCGACATCGAGCCAAGAGGTGCCGGCCGAGTCCGACATCTCCGAAATATGCTCGCCGGTGAGCCAGAGCCGCAGGAAATCCTTCGGCAGCAAGACCTTTGCCAGTTTGGCGAAAATATCCGGCTCGTTGTTTTTCACCCAGACCAGCTTTGGCGCGGTGAAGCCGGGGAAGACGATGTTGCCGGTCAGCTTGCGAAAGCGCGGGTCGGCGTCGAGCTTGGCGGCCTCGGCATGGCTGCGCGTGTCGTTCCACAGGATGCAGGGGCGCAGCACCTGGTCGCCGGCATCGAGCAATGTAGCGCCATGCATCTGGCCGGAGAGGCCGATTCCTTTGACGGCGGCGAGCTGTTCTGGATGAGAAACCTTGAGCTCGGCGATCGCTCCCTCGCAGGCGCGGATCCACTCGGCGGGGTTCTGCTCCGACCAGCCGGAGTGCGGCCGCGACACGTCGAGTGACGCGTGGCCGGAGCCGATGACGGTCTGCCCGGCATCGATCAATAGCGCCTTGACGCCCGACGTGCCCAGATCGAGGCCGAGATACATAGTGTCCTCCCATTGTCATTAATTTTTTCGGATCTCGAAAAAATCTGACTTGGCAGTTTTTAAGACAAGATTCGCCTCCGGTCAATTCTCCGACAAATCGGCAGCCCGCCGCGAAAGCAGCGCCGACAGCGGGCTGTCGGGCCGCGCCAGCGCGCGTTCCGCGGCAAGTGCCCTTGCCAATGCACGGTCGCCCGACCGCAGCGCAGCCTCGATCAGGGTCAGGTCGATGACGTCGCGCTGCGCGTGGCTGCCGCCGAAGCGGTGGGCGATCGCGCGGATGGGCCGGATCAGGCGGACCGTCTCGGCATAATTGCCGTCGCCGAACGCCTTGATGGCGAGCGTCAGGGGATGGCCGACATCCCGGGTAACGGCGGCGTTGTCGTCGTTGGCGTGCATGGCCTCGTGCTGCGCCTCGAGCAAGGTGCGAGCCGGCGTCTCTTGGCCGGCGCCGACGAGGGCCATCATTGCGTGGGCATCGTTGAAGGCATAGTTGCCGGCGCTGGCCTTGACCCAGTTGGCGGCGAGTGCCGCCCAGCGGCCGCCGACATCGACGCCGCCGAGATGCAGCCGCCACAGGATAGACGAAGCATCGACCATGTTGAGCGCCAGCGTCGAGCGTTCGCCGTAGATTGGGCCGTCATAGAGCGCCAACGCCTCGTCGGTCTCGCCGAGATCGTAGTGGAACAGCGCCAGATGCCACCAATTATGCACTTTCAGGAAGCTTTCACGCGTCCACGCGTCGGGGTTGGCGCGCATCCAAGTGATGCCGTCCCTTTGCCGGCTCTGCATTTCCATGACATGGGCGACGGCGTGCTGCGCCCAGCCGTCGCGCGGCTCGATGTCGACTGCCATGCGGCCAAGCTTTTCGGCGCGCGCATAGTCGCCCATTTCCTCCAGTCCGAACGCCTGCATGCCGAGTATGGCGTGGTAGCCCGGCATGCCGCTTTGCCACGATGGCAGCGCGCGGCCGATGCGGTCGCGCAGCATGCGGGCATTGCCGGTGAAGAAATCGATCTGGTGCCCGGACTGCAGCGCCAGCGCATCGAGCGGAAACTCGATGGCGATATCCTCGAGCAGACGAGCGGCTTCATGCCAGCGTCCTGCGGCAAGATGGCCAAGTGCTGCGACATGCGCCTGCTCGCGCGGCGTGGCTGCAAGCGGCAGTGCCGTCTCGTGGCATGTTTTGGCCACGGCTGCCGCCTCGCGCTCGGTGGCGAGGCCGAAGAGATAGCCCTTGAACACATGCGCCATGACGAAGCCGGGATCCTCGGCGATGGCGCGATCGACCGAGCCGACCGGGTCGCCGATGAAGCATTGCAGTTCGCGCACGGCCTGGCTGTAGGACGAGAACCCGTCGCGCCCGAAAACGTCAGCCCGAATGCGTCCCTGACTGCCACGTCATGTCCTCAATGGCCCGAGCGCATCGCCACTGTGGCGATGCCGGCGCCGACCAGCAGCGTGCCGCCGGTGCGGTTGAAGATGCGGATCGCCGTCGGGTTGCGAACGACGTTGCGTGCCCTTGCGGCGATCAGGGCGTAACCGAAGGCATTGGCGAAGGCGAGCGCCAGGAAAGTCGTCTCGAAGATCACCATCTGCGTCCAGAAATCGGCATGCCGGTCGAGGAACTGCGGCAGGAAGGCGACGAAGAAGGTGATGCTTTTCGGATTGAGCGCGGTGACCAGCCAGGCATGCGCCATCATCTTGGCCGAGGACACCGCGTCCAGGCGCGGCTCGGCCTTGAGCGTGCCGCCGGCGCGAAACAGCTTTATGCCGAGATAGATCAGATAGCCGGCGCCGACCACCTTCAGCAACGTGAACACGGTGGCCGACGCCGCCAGCAGCGCGCCGATGCCCAGCATCGACAGCGTCATCGCGGTAAAATCGCCAAATGCCACGCCAACCGCCATCGGCAGCGCGGTGCGCCAGCCCTGGCCGAGCGCATAGGATACGACCAGAAGGATGGTCGGGCCGGGAATGACAAGAAGGATCGTCGAGGCGGCGGCAAAGGCGGCCCAGTTTTCGAAGGACATGTTCGTCTCCTTGAGCTCAAAGAAGAGGATAAATCCTTGGGCTCACAAAGATGTAAAGGGGCAAAAATCGAAAATGCCCCTGGTTAACATCAGGCGACGGTTCTTCACGCTTTTTCAACCATGATTGGTGATAATGCACTCTATCCGGCCGGACCGTGTTTCCCGCCGACAGCGTAGGGTTTGGGTAGATGCGCGAGTTGCCGCAAGGTCTGACGCCGCCGCACAATGGCGACGAAATCGAAATTTCCGAAATCCAGCTTTCCCGCCGCGCAGTGTTGTCCGGCGCCGGTGCGCTGGGGCTGCTCGGCGTCGCCGGCTGCAGCCAGACGCTCGACCTGTCGGCGCTGCAACTCGACGGCGTCACCACCGGCGCGATCACCCCTGTCCGCCCGAGCATCAGCGTCGACAAGAACATCACCAGCCCTGGTGTGATGTATGCCTCCGTCACCGACGGCGGCTTCACGCTGCCGGAAGTGCCCTACCTCAAGGTCAAGCCGGAGTTCCGCCGCCAGATCGTCGTCGACCCGACTGGCGAGCAGCCCGGCACCATCGTCGTCCATTCGCAGGAGCGGCTGCTCTACTTGGTGCAGCCCGGCGGTGACGCTATCCGTTACGGCGTCGGTATCGGCAAGGAAGGCTTTCGCTGGTCCGGCCGCGCCAACATCCAGTACGGCAAGGAATGGCCGACCTGGAGGCCGCCGGCCGAGATGATCGCCCGCAAGCCGGAACTGGTGAAATGGCAGGCCGGGCAGCCCGGCGGCCTCGACAACCCGCTCGGCGCGCGTGCGCTGTACATCTACCAGAACGGCCAGGACACCGGCTACCGCATCCACGGTTCGCCCGAATGGTGGAGCATCGGCCAGGCGATGTCGTCGGGCTGCGTTCGCCTGATCAACCAGGACATCATCGACCTCTACAGCCGCGTCTCTAGGAAGAACCCGGTCGTCGTCGTCTGACCCTCCCGGTCATCGTCTGAACTCGAGGCGGCTGACGCGGCCGCTCGACTCTCCCGTTGCGCGATCTCGCAAGACAGGCGAATGTGCCTGCAAAGTCACTGCTCGGGAGACGTGAAGCATGTCCGGAACTTTTGTCATCGCGCAAGGCGGCGGCCCGACCGCCGTCATCAACCAGACGGTGGTGGGCGCCACACTCGAGATTCGCAGGCGGCATCCCGGCGCCAAGGTGTTGGGCTCCATCCATGGCGTGCGCGGCATCCGCGACGGCAACTATGTCGATCTTTCGGCTATCCCTGAGGACCGGTTGCGGTTGATTGCGGCGACGCCGAGCGCCGCGCTTGGCTCGACGCGCGACAAGCCGGACGAGGCCTATTGCGAAATCATCCTCAACGGCCTGAAGAAGGCTGGCGCAGATGCCTTCATCTATATCGGCGGCAACGACACGTCCGGCACGCAGCAGATCCTGACCGACGCCGCCGGCGGCAAGATGGCTTTCGTCCATGCGCCGAAAACCATCGACAACGATCTCGAGGAGAACGACCACACGCCGGGCTTCATTTCGGCAGCCGAGTTCGTCGCCGGCGCCTTTCTCTCGGTCGACCTCGACTTCCGTGCTCTGCCCGGCATCTATGTCGGCATCGTCATGGGGCGGCATGCCGGTTTCCTCACCGCCGCCGCCGCCGCATGGCAGCTTGATCCCGACAGCGGCCCGCATCTCGTCTATGTGCCGGAGCGTCCGTTCTCGGCTGCGGCCTTCATCGACGATGTTCGCGCCACGCTTGATCGCCACAAGCGCTGCATCGTCGCAGTCTCCGAAGGCGTCAGCACCGCCGACGGCAAGGCGCTGGTCGAAAGTCTTGTGCCGCCGGAGAAACTGGAGCGCGATGCGCATGGCAACGTCAAGCTGTCGGGCAGCGACCTGCCGGCCGCCCTCGAGCGTGCGCTGGCCGAAGGATTGCCGGGCAAGCGGGCCCGGGTCGATGCGCTCGGCTACATGCCGCGCGGCTATGTCGGCGCCATCAACCCCGTGGATGCACAGGAAGCCTTCGATGCCGGCGTCTTTGCGGTCGCCGTCGCCGAGCAGGGCGGCGGCTCGGTGGCGCTGCAATATGACGGCAAGAAAACCGTGCTGAACAAGGTGCCGCTGAAAAACGTCGCCGGCAAGACCCGTCACATGCCCGACGATTTCATGCTGCCTGAGGTCAATCAGCTCTCCGATGCAGGAATGGCCTATCTGAAGCGACTGGTTCCCGAAAAATACAAGGTTGGAAAACCGTTCGTCTGATGCCGGCCCTCTGATGGATGATTGGTTCAGCAAGACGAAGGTCGACGCCCTTACAACCATGCTGACCGAGCCGTTCGTGCATGATTTTGTGCGCGCCAACATCTGGCATCTGCGCGGCCGCGACGTCGACCTGCTTGTCGACACCGGCATGGGGATTTGCCCGCTGGCGCCGGAGATCGACACGCCTGATGGCAAGCCGCTGCTCGTCGTCGCCACCCATATCCACCTCGACCATGTCGGCTCGCTGCACGAATTCCCGCTGCGAGCCGGGCCGAGGATGAGTGCTGCGCAATTCGACAGCATGGATGACGCCGTCACCTACGCCCACATGTTTCACGATCTCGACGGCGCCGTCTCGAAGCTGCCGGCGCCGGGCTGGAAAGCGGCCGAATACAGAATCCAGCCGGCGCCGCTGACGCGGACGCTTGACGAGGGCGATCTGGTCGACCTTGGCGACCGGCAATTCCGGGTGCTGCATCTGCCCGGCCATTCGCCGGATTCGATCGCGCTGTTCGATGAGGCCGACGGCCTGTTCTTCGCCGGCGACGCCATCTACGACGCCTTGCTGATCGACGACCTGCCGGATTCCGACCGATCAGCCTATCGCCGAACCATGCAGCGGCTGCTCGATCTGCCTGTCAGCATCGGCCATGGCGGCCATGGACCAAGCTTCGACGCCAACCGGATGCGCGAGATCGCCACCGGTTACCTCAGGCGAACAGACGGCGCATAAGCCAAGAATCTGGTTGCCCGCCGGAATATCTTTGACAACATTGGTGAAGGCCGACAGGCGGCCTGATGCAAACGGATTGTCTCGATGATCACCCGCGGCTTCTCTTCAGGACGAAAGCCCCCGACGGATGCGGATGCGCGTATCCCGCCGGGGCAATATCTCGAGCAAGGGTTTCCGGTGCTGTCGGCCGGGCCGACGCCGCGTGTGCGCACTGAGGACTGGTCGTTCACGCTCAAGCACGGACCGCGGCCGATCAAGACGTGGAACTGGACAGAGTTCAACGCGCTGCCTTTGACCAAGATGACGCGCGACATCCATTGTGTCACCGCGTGGACCAAGTTCGACACGGCGTGGCAGGGTGTGCTGGTCGACGATATTCTGGCGGATGCCGGCATCGAGCCACCGACGGCCTTCACGCTGGCGCTGTCCTTCGACGGCTATACAACCAACGTGCCGACGCAGGATCTCACCGCCGGCAAAGCGATGGTGGCGCTGCTTTACGAAGGCAAGCCGATCACGCCGGACCATGGCGGCCCGGCGCGGCTGCTGGTTCCGCATCTCTATTTCTGGAAGTCGGCCAAATGGCTGAACGGGCTGCAGTTCACCGAGCGCGACGAGCCGGGCTTCTGGGAGCTGCGCGGCTATCACATCTATGGCGACCCGTGGCGCGAGCAGCGCTATACGGGCGATCCATGAGCGACGGGCCGGCGGCGCAGTCGCCCTGGCAGACGGTGACAATCGCCCGCATCGAAAAGCGCACGCCGCGCGTCACCAGCTTTTTCCTCCAACCGTCGCGGCCCTTCGCCTATCGTGCCGGGCAGCATGTCGATGTCAGGCTGACGGCGCCGGACGGCTATCAGGCGCGCCGCTCCTACTCAATCGCCTCGGCGCCGGAAGGCGAGACGATCGAACTGGCGATCGAAAGGCTCGATGATGGCGAGGTCTCACCCTTCCTCCACGATATCGCGGCGGTCGGCGACGAGGTCGAGTTGCGCGGCCCGCTCGGCGGCCACTTCGTCTGGTCCGACAGCGACGGCGGCCCGCTTCTGCTGGTCGGCGGCGGGTCCGGCGTGGTGCCGCTGATGGCGATGATCCGCCATCGCGCCGCGCGCAGATCGGCGGTGCCCGCGGCACTGGTATTTTCCGCACGGGTCTGGGACGAGGTCATCTTTCGCGACGAGCTGATCGACCTCCACGCTCGCCGGGACGGCTTCGATCTGGTGTTGGCGCTGACCCGCGAGCCGGCCCGGCGCCCGGCGGACTATTCACGGCGGATCGACGTTGCGATGATGGAGCAATCGATGCTGAGGCTGCCCGCACCGCCAAGGTTCGCCTTTGTCTGCGGCTCGAATGCCTTCGTGTCGGCCGCCGCCCAGGCGCTGATCGATGCAGGCGTTCCGGCAGGCCTCATCCGCACCGAACGTTACGGGGTTTAAGCGCCCTCACCTGTCAGACCTCAATTTCGAGCGCCGACAGCGGCCTTGAACAGCAGGCGAGAATAAAACCGTCGTCGATCTCGTGATCGAGGATGCCGCCATTGTGGCTCATCTCGACTGTGCCCGAGACCTTTTTCACCTTGCAGGTTCCGCACAGGCCGAACTCGCAGGCTGCGGGAATTCGTACGCCCGAAGCGCGCGCCGTCTGCAGCACGGTCTGGCCGGCAACGCATTCGGCATCGATATCCGAAAGCGAAAAGCGGATCGGCGTTGCGGCCTCGGCAGGTACCTCGACCCCGCCCTCTGCCGGCCCACCCTTTGCCGGCCCACCCTCTGCCGGCGAACCGAACGGGGCCGGTATTTCCTCCACCGCCGGGGCCGCAAAGCTCTCCTGATGGTAGTTGGCCATGTCGAAGCCGGCCGCCTCCAGCATCTGCCGCACGGCGCGCATGAACGGGTCGGGGCCGCAGCAGAAAATTTCGCGCTCGCGAAAATCGGGCGCCAGCAGCGGCAGCCTTATGGCGTCGATCCGGCCCATATGGCCGAACCAGCCCTCACGGCTGGACCGCTCCTCAATCATGAACCCGAGCGTCAGGCCCGGCATGCGGCTGCCGAGCAGCTCGAGCTCCTTGCGGAAGATGATCTCCTCGGGCTTTCGCGCGCAGTTGACGAAGCCGACATCTGTCCATGGCGCGCAATCGTTCAGCCAGCGCAGCATCGACATCATCGGCGTCACGCCGGAGCCGGCCGAAATGAACAGATACTTGGCCGCTGGATGGCTGTGCAGCGAAAAGTCGCCCGCCGGCCCATAGGCCTTCACGTGAACGCCGGGTTTCAGATTGTCGAACATCCAGCGGGTGCCGAGGCTGCCGGCCTGCGCCTTCACCGTCACCGCGATCGAGAACGGCCGCGACGGCGAGGACGACAGCGTATAGGTCCGCATCAGCGGGCCCTCGGTGGTCGGCAGTTCCAGCGTCACGAACTGCCCCGGTCTGTAGCGGAACCAGGTCTGGTTGTCAGAGCGGAAGGTGAAGGTCTTCACCTCAGGCGCCTCGTCGCTGACGCTGATGACTTCCAGCACTTGGAGCCTGTCGTTCCAGGGCGCCATCTCGTCGAGATGGCGGTAGAGGCCAAGGTCCGTCATCGCATTCATCCCCTTGATCTCGTTCAGGCGACGCTGCGCAGCGCCGGCCGCCCGACCTCGGCAAGGCGCGGCCCGATGAAGGAGGCGTACCATTCGACGAACTGGATGACGCCGCCCTCATGCAGTTCCGAATAGGGGCCGGGCTCATAGGCCGGCGACAGGATGCCGAAGGCGTTTTCCTCGACGATGCGACGGTCCTGATCGTTGGTCTCGGTCCAGACATGGGTGAGTTCGGCGAGGTCGTAATCGACGCCTTCGACCGCGTCCTTATGGACAAGCCATTTGGTGGTGACGGCCGTTTCCGTGGCACTGATCGGCAGCACGCGGAAGGTGACGGCATGATCGCCGAGGATATGGTTCCAGGTCGTCGGATAGTGATAGAGCAGCAGCGAGCCGATACGGTCGGTCGAAACGCTGTCGGAAAGGTTCTTCTTCACCGCGCGTCTTCCCGTCATCGTGTAGCTGACGGCGTCGCGCAGCAGCGGCGCGCGGGTGGCGCGATACTGCCCGGCCGGATCGATGCGGAACTTGCTCGGCAGGCCTGCCGCCTCGCATTTCGCCCAGTGCGCGAGCATCTCCGGATCGCTGTCGGCGCCCTGCACCCCGGTCACCGTCGGCGCTTCCGGGAATGTCTTGCAGAGTTCCGGATGGTTGCCGGCGCAATGATAGCACTCGCGGTTGTTCTCCCAGACGAGCTTCCAGTTGCCCTTCTCGACGATGGTCGATTCGAAGGCGACTTTTGCCTCGCGCATCCGGTGCGGCAGGAGGTAAGGCTCGATCATGGCTCGCATCGGCGCGAAGTCGACCGGCTCGTTGGCCAGGCAGATGAAGATGTAGCCGCCAACGCTTTCGCAAGCCACCGGCTTCAGGCTGAACTGGCTCTTGTCGAAGCCGTCTGCCATCTGGCGAGCAAACAACAGCCGGCCGTCCAACTCGTAGGTCCACTGGTGATAGGGGCAGACCAGCTTCGCCGCAGTGCCCTTGTCGGCATTGCAGACACGGCTGCCGCGATGCCGGCAGGAATTGTGGAAGGCATTGACCTTGCCTTGCTGGTCGCGGACCAGCACGACCGGATAGTCGCCGATCTGGGCGGTGATATAGCTGCCAGCTTTCGGCAACTCGCAATCGTGGCCGATGAACAGCCAGTCGCGATACCAGATCAGCTCCATGTCGAGCTTGAAGAAATCTGGATCGGTGTAGAAGGGCTGCTCGAGCGAATAGCCTTGCCTGCGGCCGTGCAAGAGCCTCAGCATGTCGTTGCGCGCGTCCATGTCCTGTCCTCGTGTAAGGACTGAACTGGTGGTGATGGAGGGAGGATCGGCCGCAGACCGGCGACAGGGCCGACATGCATCATCCACCTCTTGACCGCCCACCGCGATCAGTCGAGTCTAAAAATCTCGGGCTGGTTTCCGGGCTCTGGAGTGTCCTTGCGGACTCATCGCGACACCTTCCCAGGCTTGTGGCCCAGTGGTCTCCCGTTGCGACTTGAACTCCACCACCGTTGCGGGGGCAGCACCGGGTTCTGACCGGCTTCCCAATTCTCCGCTTCGTCGTCACCAAGCGGCACCTGAGATGGCGTGATCTAATCATGCCGGCCGGCTGACTGTCGGCATGAAAGCGACATCGTATCCATGCGGCGCGACACCGCCGGCGAAACCTGCAGGTTTATATCTGCAGGGCTGAAACCCCACTTTTCGGCGGCCACTGTCGGCTGCTGTGACATCGAATCTGACCCGCGGCGGAGATCAGGAAGGTTAACAGTTTACAAAAGTGACTGTTAGCCGCTTCTAAAATCGAACCGAACGGTTCGTTTCTGTTGACAATGCGTGCAGCACCCTGTGAACGCAGATCCGCCAATCCGTCAAATCATGAACGGGTAATTTTGAATAAGATATTGAAAACAAACCATAAAACCATGGTAGCAGATGCCTCTGGTACAATTTCAAGGTGTAGATTCTTGGTCCACACGGAACAACTTCGTGATTGGAATCCGCCGAATGGCCTTCCCACATCGGGGCTGTCCGAATGACGCGCATCCTCCCAAGACACGCCGCTAGGCGGACGGAAGACTAAGATACTGGAGTATTAAAATGAAAAAGATCGCTCTTGCTGCCGTCGCCGCTCTGGCCATCACCGGCAGCGCCTTTGCCGGCAGCGACCATTATGGGTCCAACGCCGCCAACCAGCCGACTGCTGCGATCGACAGCTCGTATACGGCCTCTGTCCAGACGCCGGCTCACGCTGAAAAGCAGCCCGTCGGCCAGGGCGCCGATCGCAACCTTTTCGGCAACAATTAACAGCTGGTCCAAAACAGCAAAGTGGCGGTCCGCCGCTCGGGATCTGAGGAACTCAGGAGTATTTGAAATGAAGAAGCTCATTCTTGCCACCGCAGCCATTGTGGCCGTCTCCAGCGGCGCTTTTGCCCGCAGCGACAACTTTGGATCGAACGGTGCCAACCAACCGGCCGCCGCGGTCGACAGCAACTCGTACACGGCTTCGATTCGGAATTCGGCTTCGGCGCAGAATCCGGTTCCGGCTGACGAGAAACCCGTCAACGGCAGCGACCGTAACCTGTTCGGCAACAACTAACAGTTCGTTCCAACAGCGGCGGCGGCATTTGCCCGCCGCGCTGGTGGAACCAAGAAAATCCAGGAGTTTTGAAAATGAAGCAGATCGTTCTTACCGCCGCCGCGCTTTTGATTGCTGCCGGCAGCGCTTTTGCCGGTAGCGACAACTTTGGCGGAACCGACATCAACAAGCAGGCGACCATCAACGTCGACAACACGCAGACGTCTTCGGTACGCAATACCGGCTCGCCGGTCTACAAGCTGCTCAATTCGTCGGGCGACGTACAAAAGTCCGCCCCGCAGGGCAGCGACCGGAACCTGTTCGGCCGCTAGCGCGTCGGCCCGAAAATCGGTTCGATGTTCGGAAAGCACGATGCGCAGCGTTAAAGTGTTAAAGTGTACTTTTGTGCGTCCACTTGGACGCACGTCGCTCTAACAGCGACCGGAACGCACAAGAGCGGCGGGCTTTGCCCGCCGCTCTCGTTTTTGGGTCACCAAACTCCATCAGTTCGGCTGCCGCTCTCAGGCTGCCTTTGCTTCCGCTTTGTGGAGCGTGAATGAATGTCCGTCGGCATCGAAAATATGCAGGTCGCCGGCATCGGCATTCAACCGCAGCGCAGCGCCGCGCTTGACCTCGACATTGCCTGGCAGCTTGGTCACCAGCGGCAGGTCGGCGCGGCCGATGTCGACATAGACGAGCTGGACCTCGCCGAGCTGCTCGACATAGTCCACTGTTCCCTCGAAAAGATAATCGGCGCCGGTGGCGATCGTCAGATCCTCCGGCCGCACGCCGAAGCTCACCGAAGCGCCCGTCGCCGAGGCCGGCGTGGCGATCGGCACCGTCGCCTTGCGGCCGCCGACATGGCTGACGATGGTCGGGTTGCCTGATTTGTCGATCGTCGCCGGCAGGATGTTCATGGCCGGCGAGCCGATGAACTGGGCGACGAACAGATTGCCGGGTTTCTTGTAGAGTTCCATCGGCGTGCCGACCTGCTCGATATGGCCCTCCTTGAGCACCACGATGCGGTCGGCCAGCGTCATCGCCTCGACCTGGTCGTGGGTGACGTAGATCATCGTTGTAGCAGGCATCGACTCCTTGAGCTTGGCGATCTCGATGCGGGTGGCAACCCGCAGAGCCGCGTCGAGGTTCGACAGCGGCTCGTCGAACAGGAAGACCTTGGGGTTGCGCACGATCGCGCGGCCGATGGCGACGCGCTGGCGCTGGCCGCCCGACATCGCCTTGGGCAGGCGGTCGAGATATTTGGTCAGCTGCAGGATTTCCGCCGCCTGGCGCACTCGCTTGTCGATCTCGACCTTGCTCTCCTTACCGATCTTCATCGAGAACGCCATGTTGTCGTAGACGGTCATGTGCGGATAGAGCGCATAGGACTGGAAAACCATGGCGATGCCGCGCTTCGACGGCGGCACGTCGTTCACCACCTCGCCGTCGATCTTGAGCTCGCCGGAGGTGATTTCCTCAAGCCCGGCGATCGACCGCAGCAAGGTCGACTTGCCGCAGCCCGAAGGGCCGACGAAGACGATGAACTCGCCCGACTTTATGTCGAGGTCGATGCCGTGGAGAATGTTGAGATTGCCGTATGATTTCTTCACTTGCCTTAGCGTGACATCGGCCATGGGTTCCCTCCAGTGAATTGCAAATTCAATCGATACGCCCGAACCAGGCTCCGTAGCCGCCGAGGCGGATAAAGCCGGCGTCAGTCTGTCCCGAAAACCCGTGCCCCGGCAAGGGCTGCAGCGAGCGTCCGCCGAGATCGACTTCGGCCGGTCGGCTGCCGAGATTGAAGGCGCAGACGATCTGCTCATTGCCCTCGCGGCGCGTGAAGGCGACCGTATCGCCCTGGCTTTCGATGAACTCGATGTCGCCCTTGGCCACCGCCGGATGCAGGCGGCGGAAAGCGAGAAAGCGCCGGTAGTGTTCCAGTAGCGAGCTGTCGTCGCCCTGCTGCACATCGACCGCCTGCGAAAGGTGCTTGGCAGGCACGGGCAGCCAGGGCTTTGCCGTGGAGAAGCCGCCATTGCCGTCGGCGCCATTCCAGACCATCGGCGTGCGGCAGCCGTCGCGGCCCTTGAATTCCGGCCAGAACCGGATGCCGTAGGGGTCCTGCAGGTCCTCGAATTGCAGCTCGGCCTCGCCGAGCCCAAGCTCCTCGCCCTGATAGATGCAGACCGAGCCGCGCAGCGACATCAGCAGCGCCGAGATCACCTTGAGATAAGCGGTCTGGTCGGCCTCGCCGCCCGCCCAGCGCGAGGCAGTGCGCATCACGTCGTGGTTGGAGAAGGCCCAGCACGACCAGCCGTCTCTGGCGACCTCGCCAAAGGCTTCCAGCACCGAACGCACCTTTGCCGCGCTGATCTTTTCGGGCGCCAGGAAGTCGAACGAATAGCACATGTGCACGCGCTTGCTGCCGGCGGTATAAGCCGCCACCACCTCCAGTCCGCGCTGCGAATCGCCGACTTCGCCGACCGCCGCCGTCGCCGGATATTCGTCGAGCAGGGCGCGGAAGCGTTCGAGAAAGCCGAGGTTTTCGGGGCGGCTCTTGTCGTAGAGATGGTCCTGGTAGTTGTAGGGGTTGACGGAAGGAGCGGTCTGGTCGTTGCGCTGTTCGGGCGGCAGCGGCGGATTGTCCTCCAGGCCCTGGCTGTGGAAGTAGAAATTGATGGTGTCGAGGCGGAAACCGTCGACGCCGCGCTCCAGCCAGAAGCGGGTGACATCGAGCAGCGCGTCCTGGACTGCGCGGCTGTGGAAGTTGAGATCGGGCTGCTCGGCCAGGAAATTATGCAGGTAATATTGCTGGCGGCTGGTGTCCCACTGCCAAGCCGAACCGCCGAAGATCGACAGCCAGTTGTTGGGTGGCGTGCCGTCGGGCCTGGCGTCGGCCCAGACATACCAGTCCGCCTTCGGGTTGGTGCGGCTCGAGCGGCTTTCCTTGAACCACGGATGGATGTCGGCGGTATGCGACAGCACCTCGTCGATCATCACCTTGAGCCCGAGCCTGTGCGCCTCGGCGGTCAGGGCGTCGAAATCGGCCAACGTGCCGAACATCGGATCGACGTCGCAATAGTCGGACACGTCGTAGCCGAAATCCTTCATCGGCGACTTGAAGAACGGCGAGATCCAGATGGCATCGACGCCGAGCGCCGCGATATAGGGCAGCCTGCCGATGATGCCCCTGAGGTCGCCGATGCCGTCGCAGTTCGAGTCCTGAAAACTGCGCGGATAGATCTGGTAGATCACCGCACCTCGCCACCAGTCGCGGTCGACGGCGAGGTCGGGGCTCAACGTCGCTTTCACAGCGGATTGCATGATCTCAACCTCCCTTCACCGAGCCGGCGAGCAGCCCGCGGACGAAATAGCGCTGCAGCGAGAAGAACACGATCAGCGGCACGACAATGGTGATGAAGGCCGATGTCGTCAGGATCTCCCAGTCGCCGCCGCGCGAGCCAAGCAGCGCGTTGAGCTTGGCGGTCAGCACGATCTGGTCGCCCTCGGTGCCGAGGAAAACCATCGCGACCAGCAGATCGTTCCACACCCACAGGAACTGGAAGATGGCGAAGGAGGCCAGCACCGGGAACGACAGCGGCAGCACGATCTTGACGAAGATCTCGAAATCGCTGGCGCCGTCGATGCGCGCCGATTCCATGATTTCGCGCGGCAGGCCGGCAATGTAGCTTCTCAAGAGATAGATGGCGAAGGGCAGGCCGAAGCCGGTATGCGCCAGCCAGATGCCGAGATAGGTTTTCGACGGCACGCCGAAGAAGCTGCCGACGCCGTTGTAAAGTTTCAGCAGCGGGATCAGCGACATCTGCAGCGGCACGACCAGGAGCCCGATGATCACCGCGATGAGCAACGCCCGGCCGGGAAAGCGCATCCAGGCCAGCGCATAGGCCGCGAACGCCGCGATCAGGATCGGGATGACCGTCGCTGGAATGGTGACGGTCAGCGAATTCATGAAGGAGCGGCCGATGCCCTCCGAAAACAGCACCGTATTGTAATTGTCGGTGGTGAATTTCGGTGGCGCCGACGAGGCGTAGTAGACGCGCTGGCCACGCTCGCCCTCGAACGGCTTGGTCGAGGTCATGACGAAACTGCCGTCGGGGTTGAGCTGCAAGGTCTCGCCGTCGCCGAGATCGGCCGTCGTGCCGGCGGGATATTGCGTCGGCGCCGACGACTTGACGCCAAAGGCGCTGATGTCGCGGGCCGGATCATCGCCGAAGATGTTGCCCTCAAGGACGAACTTGCCGTCCTTCTCGACTTGCGCCGAGGCGGGTGGCAGCCGCCCCGCTTCCGTCTGCGTGGAACTGGCGAACGAGTTCCACCAGCCCGAGGCGATGATCTGGTCCTTGTCGCGCAGCGACGAGACGAGAATGCCGAGCGTCGGGATCGTCCAGATCGCGACGAAGAGGAAGACCGCGATATGGACGCCGAAACGGCTGGCAAAGGACTTTCCGGTCGAGACGGCCATCTCAATGTCCTCCCGTCTCTTTGTTGGCCTGGCGGATGTTCCAGATCATGATCGGAATGACCGCGATCATGATGATGATGGCGATGGTGGCGCCGCGGCCGAAATCGCCGCCGCCGCGGAACATCCAGTCGAACATCAGATTGGCCAGCACCTGGCTGTTCCATTGGCCGTTGGTCATCGTCAGCACGATGTCGAAAACCTTCAGCACCAGGATGGTGATGGTGGTCCAGACGACGGCGATCGTTCCCCAGATCTGCGGCACCATGATCTTCCAGAAGATCTGGAACGGATTGGCGCCGTCGATGACGGCCGCCTCCAGCGTCTCCTCGGGAATGCCCCGCAAGGCAGAGGACAGGATGACCATCGCAAAGCCGGTCTGGATCCAGATCAGGATGATCATCAGGAAGAAATTGTTCCAGAACGGCAGCGATATCCAGACCTGCGGCTGGCCGCCGAAATATTGGATGATGGCGTTGAGCAGGCCGATCTGCGTCTGGCCAGCACCACGATACTCGTAGATGAATTTCCAGATGACGCTGGCGCCGACGAACGAGATCGCCAGCGGCAGGAAGATGAGGCTCTTGGCGATGGTGCCCCACCAGATCTTGTCGGTGAGGACGGCGATGATCAGCCCAAGGAAGGTGCAGGCGGCAGGCACGACCGCCAGCCAGATGATGTTGTTGAGGATGGAGGTGCGGAATTCGCGGTCGCCGAACGCCCATTCATAATTGGCGAAGCCGACGAAATTGGCGCCACCGCGATCGAGGAACGACAGCCTCAGCGTCTCCACGACCGGGTAGATCAGGTAGATGGTGAGGATGATCATGGCCGGGCCGACGAACAGCCACGGCCGGATCATCCCTTGCCAGCGCAGATTGTCGATGGCCGCCGCACCTGCAACGCCGCGCGACGGGAAGATGATGTCCACCAGCTTGTTGGCGCCCCAGAAATAGGCGACGCAGCCGCCGACGCCGACGACGATGACGAATATGGCCGAGAAAATCTGAGCCGCCACGGGTCCCTCCCTCTGCGCATGATCCGCCAGTCGGGAATGACTTTGGCGACGCGATCACAAGCCGATTCAGTTGTTTGGAACGCGACCGGATGCAAGGCAGGGTTTGCACTTGCTGGTCGCGCGTCATGCCGGAATGTGCTCATAAAAATTGCTGCTGTGCGGGCCGCCGGTCGAATCCGGGCCGCTGAGGCCCGGATCCATTCAGGATCGGTGGTCGGCACGTTCAGCCGGGGCCGCCTATTTGATCGCGTCCCAGCTCTTCTGGATGTCGGTCGCGACATCCTGGGCGGACTTGCCGCCGACGAGATCGATCATGCCGGTCCAGAAGGCGCCGGCGCCGATCTTGCCCGGCATCAGGTCGGACCCGTCAAAGCGGAAGGTCGAGGCTTCGGCGAGGATTTCGCCCTGCTTCTTCAGCGCGTCGCTGGCATAGGCGTCCTTGTTGACCGACTTGAATGGCGTCACGAAGCCGCCCTGGGCCATCCAGATCTCATGGGCGAGCGGCATCTTCAGGAATTCGATGAACGCGCGGGCACTCTTGCTATCCTTGGTGATCATGGCCAGCGTGCCGGCGCCGAGCACCGGGGTGCCGAGGTCGGACTTGGAAGCGTAAGGTGGGTAGTAGAAGAAGTCGGCGTCCTGGCCGATCTCGGTGCCTTCCGGGAAGAAGGTCGGGATGAACGACGCCTGGTGGTGCAGATAGCATTTCGGCGGCACCGAGAACAGGCCCTTCGGGCTATCGCGAAAATCGGTCGCCGCCACCGCCTTGGCGCCGCCGTCGACCATCTTGTCGTCGGTCGCGATCTTGCCGAAAATGTCGATGGCGTTGACCACCGCGGGGTCGTTGAACGGAATCTCGTTCTTCACCCATTTGTCGTAGGTCTCGGGCGTCTGGGTGCGCAGCATGATGTCCTCGACCCAATCGGTCGCCGGCCAGCCGGTGGCGCCGCCCGAACCGAGCCCGATGCACCATGGCGTGCCGCCGTCGGCGATGATCTGCTTTTCGAGCTCGGCGAGTTCTTCCTGCGTCTTCGGCACCTCGTAGTCGGCTTCCTCGAAATTGTCCGGCGAGTACCAGACCAGCGATTTCACGTCGGCCTTGTAGGGGAAGGCGAAAAAGCCCGGCTTGCCATCCTTGTCCTTGAAGGTGCCGAGATCGACCCATGACTGGCCGGCGCCGTAATTGTCCTTGATCCAGTTGGCGGTGTCGTCGCCGAGCGGCGTCAGCAGGCCCTTGGACGCCAGGTCCTGGATCAGGCCCGGCTGCGGCAGCACGGCGATGTTGGGCGGGCTGCCGGCCTGCGTGTCGATGACGATCTGCTGTTCGTAATTTTCCGACGAGGAGTACTTGACCTCGGCTCCGGTGGCTTCCGAGAAATAGTCGAGAACGGTGCGGATGAGGCCCTCGTCTTCGCCGCGCCATGGCCCGAAGATCGACAGCGTCTCGCCCTTGAGGTCGACTTTCTTGAGCACTTCGTAATTCGCCCAGTTGAAGCGGCGGGGGTCTTCGCCCGGCTTGAACTTCAGTTCGGCTTGCGCCGGTGCACCCAGTGCGAGCGCGACAAAGGCGGCGCTCAGCAGAAGCATTTTCCTCATTGGTATTCCCTCCCAGTGGTGACAGACACCGGACGGAACCTCCATTCCGTCCGCCGACGCTGCAGGACTGTGACTCACTCGGAAAGGAACCGCAACCTTTCGGAGAGTCTTCCAAAGCGCTTTGGTCTTCGCAATCACGCCACTGAATTAATCAGAAGTCAAGAGGCTGGTAAACTAATCGATTTATTTTCACGGCCGCAAGAGCAAACAAAGTGCGCTGCAGCACCATTTTGGGTGCTGCAACAGCAAATTTTGCTTCAAACCGGTTAGAAAGGGTGCTTATGATCGTCGCATCGGTAGCGCTCGCCGCCGTGTCGCGAGCGACCCATAGTTAAAGCGCTTTGAGGCTTGGAGGCCTCCGGTGAACCTCAAACAGCTTTCCCATATCCTGGCGCTTTCGCAGACGACGGTAAGCCGCGCGCTGAACGGCTACCCGGAAGTCAACGAGGAAACGCGCCGGCGGGTGATCGACGCCGCCAAGCGCCACGGGTACCGTCCCAACCCGAGCGCGCGTCGGCTGGCTACCGGCAAGACCGGGATGATCGGTTATGTCTTGCCGACCGGGGCGGCCGTTGACATCGACCCGCATTTCGTCGAATTCCTCTCCGGTCTCGGCGACTACGCCCGTTCGCACGAACTCGACCTGGTGTTGTCCCCGGCCGATGCCGACGACCAGGAGACGACCTATCGGCGTATCGTCGCCAACCGGCAGGTCGACGCCGTCTACATCTCCTCGCCGAGGCCGGCCGACCGGCGGGTGGCGCTGGTCAACACGCTCGGCATTCCCTTCATCGTCCATGGCCGCAGCGAAGGGCTCGATTTCGACTACCCTTTCACCGACATCGACAATGAGGGCGCCTTCCACGAGGCGGCACGGCTGCTCGTCCAGCTCGGTCACCGGCGGCTGGCGCTGATCAACGGCGACGGCCGCGAGACCTTCGCCATTCATCGCGAGCGTGGCGTGCGCCGGGCGCTGGCGGCGAGCGGCCTGGTGCTTGACGAAGGCGATGTCTGTTCCCTCGCCATGACCGAGGAGAACGGCTACCGCGCTGCCAGACGGTTGCTCGAGCGCAGCGATGCGCCGACCGCGATCGCCTGCTCCAGCCTGATCATGGCGCTCGGCGTCGTGCGCGCGGTGCGCGATCTCGGCCTGACCATTCCGGGCGACCTGTCGCTGATCGCCCATGACGACGTCTTCCCCTGGCTGAAGCCGGAGAATTTTTCGGTGCCGTTGTCGACGACGCGTTCGTCGATCCGCCTGGCCGGCGCGCGCGTCGCCGAGCGGCTGGCAGCGCGGATTTCCGGATTGGAAGAGGGCGCCCGCGGCGAAGTCTGGCCGGTCGACCTGGTGATCAGGGGATCGGTCGCCGGCGCACCGGCCTAGTCGTCGCATGGCTTTTGAACCGTACTGAGGAGGAGGACATGCAGCAGCTCAGTTTCGAAAATCCGGTGTTTGCGGCGTTTGCCATAACAGCAGCGATAATGGGGCTGAAGGCTGTGGCAATGTCCTGGCTGACCGTCATTCAGATGATGAGGTTCAGCAGTGGCTTCCGCTCGCCGGAAGATCTCAAGCGGACACCGTTCAATCCCTCGCCTGACCCCAAACAGTTACAGCCGGACGAGCGCGTGGAGCGGATTCGCCGTATACAACTCAAGGATCTGGAAAACCTGCCGTTCTTTTTCATGGCCGGCGCTCTTTATGTGCTGACCGATCCGCCGCTGGTCCAAGCCCAATGGCTGTATTATGGCTACGCCGTTTCGCGTCTGCTGCATTTCGCAGCGTACTTCACAGCGCAAATCCACGAAGTGCGCGCCACCTTTTGGACCGTCGGCTCTCTCATCATCGTTTACATGGCGGTCGTCGCGCTGCTGCACGCTTTCTGATCGATTGTTTCGAAAGTAGCTCAGGCGATTCATGTCGTGGTGGTTTGAGAACGGCAGCGCCACCAACGTGTTTAATTCCCCGCGCTGTGCATGCGCCGTCCCTTGATCGCCTTTTCCAGCCCGATCTCCATTTCGGGGACCGACCCACTATGTGCCGCCTGAATATGATCGGTGGCTTCGGGAACCCAAAAGTCACAAACGGCAGAAGCGTTCAGGCGCCAGACCTATTCTTTCGCCGCCTCGGCCGCCTCGATGTTGAGCAGTCCATAGCCGAAATCATTGTCCCTCCCCTTGGGGCCGAGATCCCTGGCCGTGGCGGCCAGCGCTTTCTCGACCCAGTCGGCGGAACGGTCGGGTGCGGCATGCAGCAGATTGGCGATCGCGCCGGTGACGATCGCTGCTGCAAACGAGGTGCCGGTGACGACATCCGAACCGGCGCCGCTCGGCGCCACCATCTCGACGCCGGGAGCGGAGAGGAAAACGTAGGCGCCGCGATTGGCCTGCTGCATCAGCCCGTCCTTGGCATCGGTGGCAGTCACCGCGATGACGCTGTCGAACGCGGCCGGGTAGCCGTAGGGCGCCTTCGGTCCGTTGTTGCCGGCGGCGGCGACCAGCACTATGCCCAAGGCGCGAGCATTGCGGCAGGCGACGCCGAGCAGGTCGTTCTTCGGGCCGACGAAGCTCATATTGATGATGCGGACGTCTTGCTCCGCCGCCCAGTCCAGCGCCGCAAGGATGACGTCCATGGTCGACTTGCCGCCCTCGAAGGCGCGGGCGTGGTAGATCCTGGCGCCCGGCGCCATGCCTTTGAGCGCACCGACGCCGGCGATCAGGCCGTCGATCGAGGTGCCGTGATCGCGCGCCTCGATCGGCACGTCGGGCATGGCGTCGAACTGATCGGCGATGACGCCGGAGAGTGCTGGATTGGTATCGTCGATGGCGGTGTCGATGACGGCGATGCGTACATTCTCGCCGCTCGCCCCTTTCGCATCGAGCGCGATGCGCTCGAAGGCATAGTTGACGATGGTGGCTGCCTGCTGCAGCGAGTAGATATGGTTGGGCTCGCGCCGCAAGGTGCGGCCGTCGGCGGCAAGCTGCGCCAGCACGACGCCGACCGGGCGGCCATCGGGAATGCCGAAGCGTACCAGCGTGGCGCCGAGCAACTGAGACTGGCGCTGCGAGCGCACCTCGAGGCCAAAGGAGGCGGCGATCTGCTGGACGGCGTCGCCCTCCACCGTCACCAGCACCTCGTCCGGCACGAAATCACCGACGACGGCGCGCGGCGGCTCGGCCGCGACCAGATCGCTGGGCGAAACGATCGGCCCGCCTGCCGCAGCGGCTTGTATCGCTGTCGCACCGGCAGGCGGGACCGGCGGCGGCAACGCACCGCTGGCCGGATCGCGGCGCGGATCGGGCGTCGGCAGCGGCGCCTGGCCGCCGCCGACAGGATTTGGGAACAGGTCGACGATCAGCGCGGGAAGAAACACTGCATTTGTCGCGGCGGAACCTGCACCCGGCCTTTCGCCGCTGCCATCCTCTGTGTCGCGTTTGATGCAGTCGGCCGCCGTCGCCCCTCGGTTGAGGCAGTCGATTTCAGTCTGCGTAAGGTTCGGATCATTGGTCTGCGCCAGGGCAGGTGCAGCGCCGATTATCATCGCCGCCACAAGCAGCGCCGCAAATCGGATGACCGCCCTAGCCGCCATCGACCGGTTTCCTTCCCTCGACCACAGCCTCTGCAAACGGCTGGGCGGCGATCAGGCCGAGCACTTTTTCATAGTCGGCTACGGTCGCGGCCGGGATGCCAAGACGGAAGACACCTTCGACGGTCGGGCCGCCGGCAATCTTCAGCTGGTGCTCGCCAAGAAAAGCGACAATGTCGGCCATCTTCGCATCCGGCTTGAACTTGACCAGCGCGAACGGCATTTTCGCAAGATCGCCTTGCTGGCCGGCAATTTCGAAATCGCTGTCGATGCCGCCGGGCCGCTCAAACGACTGCACCACAACAAGCGCCAGCAGAGCCGCGGCCGCAGCCCAGGCGACGCCGGCGGGAACTGCCGTGAAGCGGCCCCACGCTTGCGCCAGCCAGGAGGCCGCCGGCGCGCGCGCTGGACCGGCCTCGGCGTCGAGCGCCCGGGCGAATCGGCTGAGCGCATCGGCCGGCGGACGGATCGCCTCATTGGATGCAGCGGTGCCGGAGAATTCGGCTTCGGCCTCGCCGAGTGCGGCAAGCGCTGCCGGGTCGGTCGCCAGCCATTCCTCGACGGCTTCGAGCTCTGCGCCTTCCAGCGAGCCATTCAGATAGAACGGCAGCAGCGTTTCCATTTCATCGCGGCGCGACATCTTTTCAGCGGCGCTCATGGCCACCCCCTGTCGTAACCGGCGGCCTTGAGGGCCTCGCCGAGTTTCTTGCGGGCGTAGAACATTCTGGTCTTGACGGTGGCGACCGGGATACCGAGCACCTCGCCGATCTCGCTCACCGACTGTCCGTGGTAGTAGGCAAGGTCGATCACCGTGCGGTGTTCTTCCGGCAAGGCATCGATGAAGCGCCGCAACGCGGCGCCCTTGTCTTCCTTCATGGTGACGACTTCCGGAGAGTCGGCGCCGTCGGCGACCTGGGCCGCGTCATCGTCGTCTATCCAGTCTTCCTTTTTCTTGCGCAGCGACGACAGCGCCTTGAAGCGGGCGATGCCGAGCAGCCATGTCGAGACTTCCGAGCGCCCCTCGAAGCCGGGCGCCTGGCGCCAGAGTTCGAGAAACACCTCGTTGGCGATATCGTCGGCCATCATTTCCGATCCCGTCTGGCGCACCACGAAGCGGTAGACCCGCGCGTGGTGGCGCATGAACAGGAGCCGCACGGCGGCACGGTCGCCTTTGGCAACCCGGCCGACAAGCGCGCGATCGGTTTCCGCGGCTGCCGTCATGGCCGGTCGAGCCGCCTGGCTCCTTTCTGCTCTGTCGCTGATCGGCCCAAAAAGGTTCACCGCTATCGCCCGGATTATCCTGAAAGCTAGCCGAAGAGCGGCAGCGTTGCCAGAGGGAGCTTCTTCCCTTCTCCCCCCTGTGGGAGAAGCTGGCCGAGCGAAGCTCGGTCGGATGACGGGTGCTGAACGGATCGCTACACCCAAGAAATAAACGCTTCAAATCCCTCAATATTTTCACGCCGAGTTTCTTACAACACCCCTCATCGGTCTTGTCGCTTCGCGCCAATCCACCTTCTCCCACAGCGGGAGAAGGGAAGACGCGTGTTCAGTCCAGGAACGGCCTGGCCTTCATCGTCGCGGGCACCGGCACGCCGAGGCGCGCAAGCACCGTAGGCGCAAGCTGCAACTGGTCTAATTGAGCGTCGGCCTCCGGCCCCATGCCGGGCCCGAAGTAGTAAAGCGCAAAATCCTGCATCTCGTCGTCATGGCCGCCATGATGGCCGCGATCGGTCTGGCCGTGATCGGCGGTGACGATCACCTCGTAGCCGGCTTCCCGCCAGCGCGGCAGGAAGGTGGCCAGCATGCCGTCCATCGCATAGACGGCATTGTCCATCTCATGGCAGTCGTGGCCGAAGCGGTGGCCCATCGAGTCCAGCGTGCAGGTGTGCAGGATGCCGTAGTCGATGCCGTGGCGCCTGGTCAGCATCGTCAGCGTCGCGAACAGGTCGACGTCGCTCGGCGTCATCTGATTGCGGGCGTTGTAGCCGGTCATGGTGTGGAACCGGCCATGCGTGATCGGCCCGCCGGGCTCATCGAACTCCATGTCCTCGACCAGATCGAACGGATAAGCCCGGAAGAATTCGGACCAGTAGGAATGAGTGACCGCGCCGGTCTTGCCACCGGCTTTGCTGACCTCGGAGAATATGTCGGGTTGCTCAACGCGGAACCGGTTCTCGTTGGTCAGGATGCCGTGCACTTGCGGCGCCACGCCAGTATGGATCGACGCATAGCAGCAGGCCGAGGTCGACGGCAGCACGGAGCGCATCTTCCAGACGCGCGCTTCGCCCGATTGCACCCAGCCTTCGAGATTGCCCATCAGCCGGCGCCAATTGCGATAAGGCACGCCGTCAAGGATGATCAGCAGAAGTTTTGTCTCGAGCGCCACCGGGGTGTCTAATTGCCGGCGCTGGCCATGCGTCGTCCCTTGATCGCCTTCTCCAGCCAGCCGATCTCCATTTCGGGGACTGAGGACAAGAGAAGGTCGGTGTAGGCGTCGAAGGGCGGCGCCAACACCTGGCTCTTGGCACCGTAGCGCACCACCTCGCCGCGATACATCACCGCGATCGAATCGGCGATCGACTTCACCGTGGCGAGATCGTGGGTGATGAACAGATAGGCGACGTTTTCCTCCTTCTGCAGCTCGAGCAGCAGCTTCAGGATGCCGTTGGCGACCAGCGGGTCGAGCGCCGAGGTCACCTCGTCGCAGATGATCAGCTTCGGCTTGGCGGCGAGCGAGCGGGCGATGCAGACGCGCTGCTTCTGGCCACCGGAAAGCTCGGCCGGGTAGCGGTCGACAAAGCCCTTGCCCATTTCGATCTTGTCAAGCAATTCGGCGACGCGCTTGTCGCGCTCTCGGCCGCGCAAACCAAAATAGAATTCGAGCGGCCGGCCGATGATGGTGCCGACGGTCTGGCGCGGGTTCATCGCCACGTCGGCCATCTGGTAGATCATCTGCAACTGGCGCAGATCCTCCTTGGGCCGATCGGCAAGCCGGTTGGCGAGCGGCCGCCCGTCGAAGGTGACGGTGCCTTGTTCGGGCGGCAGAAGGCCGGTGATGGCGCGCGCCAGCGTCGACTTGCCCGAGCCGGACTCGCCGACCACCGCCAGCGTCTGGCCAGGATAGATGTCAACCGAGACGTTCTTCAGCACCTTGATATGGCTGCGGCCATAGGCGGCGGTGATGTTCTTGACCGACAGGAAAGGGTTCGTGCCGGGCCTTTGCTCCTGGTGCTCGATCTCGTGCACTGACACCAGCGCATTGGTGTATTCCTGGCGCGGCTCCTTGATGATCTGGCGGGTGCCGCCCCATTCGACCAGCCGGCCATGGCGCAGGACCATGATCTCGTCCGAGACCTGAGCGACGACGGCAAGGTCATGGGTGATGTACAGCGCCGCGACATGCGTGTCGCGGATGGCGTCCTTGATCGCCGCCAGCACGTCGATCTGCGTCGTCACGTCAAGCGCCGTGGTAGGCTCGTCGAAGACGATCAGGTCGGGCTCGGAACACAGCGCCATCGCCGTCATCACACGCTGCAGCTGGCCGCCGGACACCTGGTGCGGAAAGCGCTCGCCAATGCTTTCGGGGTTCGGAAGGCTGAGCTTCTTGAACAACGCGATGGCGCGTTTTTCGGCCGCGGCCCGCGTTGCCGTGCCATGCAGCAGCGTCGCCTCGACCACCTGGTCCATCAGTCTGTGCGCCGGGTTGAAGGCGGCGGCAGCCGATTGCGCGACATAGCAGACCTCGCGGCCGCGCAGCTTGCGAAAGCCCTCCTTGCCGCACTTGAGAATGTCGCGGCCGTTGAGCATGACTTCGCCGCCGGTGATGCGCACGCCGCCGCGGCCATAGCCCATCGACGCCAGGCCGATGGTCGACTTGCCGGCTCCGGACTCGCCGATCAGGCCGAGCACCTTGCCCTTCTCGAGCGTGAGCGAGACGTCGTGGACCAGCACGATGTTTTTCGGCGCCTCGCCCGGCGGGAACACTGTCGCCTCGATGCGCAGGTTGCGGATATCGAGCAACACGTTCTTTGCTCGCTGGTCAGCCATTACCCGCGCCCTCCCTTCAGGCTCGCCGTGCGGTTGAGCACCCAGTCGGCGACAAGGTTGACGGAAATCGCCAGCATGGCGATCGCCGCGGCAGGGATGAGCGCCGCCGCGATGCCGAAGACGATGCCGTCCTTGTTTTCCTTGACCATGCCGCCCCAGTCGGCGCTAGGCGGCTGCACGCCGAGGCCGAGAAAGGACAGCGTCGACAGGAACAGCACGGCATAGATGAAGCGCAGGCCGAGTTCCGAAACCAGCGGCGACAACGCATTGGGCAGGATCTCGCGGAAGATGATCCACACACTGCCTTCGCCGCGCAGCTTGGCCGCCTCGACGAAATCCATGACGTTGATGTCGACGGCGACCGCCCGCGACAGGCGGTAGACACGGGTCGAGTCGAGAATGCCCATGACCAGGATCAGCGTCACCAGATTGGTTGGCAGCACGGAGAGCACGACGAGGCCCATGATCAGCGTCGGAATAGACATCAGGAGATCGACAAGGCGCGACATAAGCGTGTCGAACCAGCCGCCGAAAACCGCCGCCGAGAAGCCAAGGATGGCGCCGAGCGAGAAGGACAGCGCGGTGGCCAGCACCGCGATGAACAACGTGACGCGGGCGCCGTAGATCATGCGCGAAAGAAGGTCGCGGCCGAGATTGTCGGTGCCCAGCAAATGTGTCGCCGACATCGGTGCCCAGACGTCGCCGACGATCTCGCCATTGCCGTAAGGCGCGATCCAGGGCGCGAAGATCGCCGCCAGCACGAACAATGCCGTCAGCACCAGGCCGATCAGCGCAGGGATGGGGATGCGTTTTATGTCGAGCACAGCGCCGCCCCTCACTTCGGATGTCTGAGACGCGGATTGGCGACGATCGCCGCTATGTCCGCAATGATGTTCAGGCTGATATAAACCGCGGCGAAGATCAGGCCGACCGCCTGCACCACCGGTACGTCACGCTTGGTGACGTGGTCGACGAGATACTGCCCCATGCCCGGATAGACGAAGATCACTTCGACAACGACGACGCCGACGATCAGGTAGGCGAGGTTGAGCATGACGACGTTGATGATCGGCGCAATCGCATTGGGGAAGGCATGCCTGCGAATGACGGCGAATGCCGAAAGACCCTTGAGCTCCGCCGTCTCGACATACGCCGATTGCATGACATTGAGGATCGCGGCGCGCGTCATCCGCATCATGTGGGCGAGCACCACCAGCGTCAGTGCCGCCGCCGGCAGCATGATCGCCTGCATGCGCTCGCCGAACGGCATCCCGTCATAGACCGTCGAGATGCCGGGGAAGATCTGGTATTTCACGGCAAAGAAATAGACGAGTACATAGCCGATGAAGAATTCGGGAAACGAGGTCGAGGCAAGCGCCAGTCCGGAGATCAGCTTGTCGACCCAGCCATTGCGGTAACGCACCGCAATCAGGCCGAGAATGATCGCCAGCGGCACGGCAACGACCGCCGCCCAGAAGGCGAGGAACAGCGTGTTCCACAACCGCCCCTTGATCGACGTCGCAATATCCTGCCCGCTGGACATGGCGGTGCCGAGATCACCGGTCACGACGCCGCCGAGCCAGCGGAAATAGCGGATAAAGGCCGGATCGTTGAGGCCGAGCTGCTCGCGCAGATTGGCGAGCGACTCCGGTGTCGCCGACTGTCCGAGGATGGCTTGCGCGACGTCGCCGGGCAGGATCTGGGTGCCGGCGAAGATCAGGACCGATACGGCTAACAGCAGGAGGATGCCCAGCGCAATGCGCTGGGCCACCAGTTTCACGATGGGTGAGGACATATCCGCAAGGCCGGGCTCAGGCTTCGAGCCAGCACTTTGCCAGAGCGTACCCGTTCATCAGCTCCTGATGCGGATCGTCGACCCAGCCGGCGACCTTGGCGCCCGTCGCGTCGATGAACTGGTTGAACATCGGCAGGATCAGGCCACCTTCGTCGCGGACGAGCATCGCCATGTCGCGATACATCGCCTTGCGCTTGGCTTCGTCGAGCTCGGCACGCGCCGCCAGCACCATCTTGTCGAACTCGGGACGCTTGAAACGCGTGTCGTTCCAGTCGGCCGTCGACAGGTACGCAGTCGAGTACATCTGGTCCTGCGTCGAGCGTCCGCCCCAGTAGGAGGCGCAGAAGGGCTGCTTGTTCCATACTTCCGACCAGTAGCCGTCGCCCGGCTCGCGCTTGATCTCCAGAGTGATGCCGGCCTTGGCCGCGCTTTGCTGGAACAGCTGCGCGGCATCGACGGCGCCGGGGAAGGCGACGTCCGATGTCCTGAGCAGGACGGCGCCGTCATGGCCCGACTTCTTGAAATGAAACTTGGCCTTGTCGGGATCGTATTTGCGCTGCTCGATGTCCTCGGAAAACAGCGGATAGGCCGAGTTGATCGGGAAGTCGTTGCCGAGCGAGCCATAGCCTCTGAGGATCTTGTCGAGCATCTCCTCGCGGTCGATCGCCAGCTTCAGCGCCATGCGCAAATCGTTGTTGTCGAACGGCGCCGTGTTGCAATGCATGATGAAGACGTAGTGGCCAGGACCCGCATGGTTGCGGATGGTGACGCCGGGCAGCCGCTTGATCAGGTCGACGATCTTCGGCTCGACGCGGTTGATCATGTTGACCTGGCCGCCCTGCAAGGCCGAAGTGCGCGCCGTGGCGTCGTTGATGACGATGATCTCGATCTGGTCGGCATGGCCCATCTTGTCGGCCTGCCAGTAATTGGCGAACCGCTCGCCGCCATGGCGCACGCCGGGCTCGTTGGTGGTGATCTTGTAGGGTCCGGCCGAGATGCCGGCGTCGGCCTTGTCCTTGCCGCCATTGGGCTGGATGATCAAATGGTAATCGCTGAGCAGATAGGGCAGGTCGGCATTGGCTTCCTTCAGCGTCAGCACGACTTCCTTGCCGCTGGCCTTGATGCTCTCGATGCCTTTCATGTAGCCGAGCGCGCCCGACTTCGACTTCTCGTCCGAATGGCGTTCGAGTGTGGCGGCGACGTCCTCGGCGGTTACCGTCTTGCCGTTATGGAATTCGACGCCGTCGCGAATCTTCAGCGTCCAGACCTTGGCGTCGTCAGACGAGCCGATCTCCTCGGCGATGCGGTTCTCGAGCGTGCCTTCCGGGGAAAGCTCGACGATCAGTTCGCCCCACATCTTGCCGAAGGCGAACGGCACCTGCGTCATGAACAGGGCCGGATCGAGGCTGTTGGTGGACTCGCCGCCGACCAGGCCGGCCTTCAACGTGCCGCCCTTGACCGGACCCGCGGCGCGCGCTGCACTTGAAAGCAGCGAGTTGGCGAAGGTCGCGGTGACGCCGAGCGCTGCCGCCCGGCCGAGAAAATCACGACGGCTCAGTTTGCCGGATGCGACGCGCAGGCTAAGAAATTCCAGTTCGTTTGACATGTTGAGTTCCTCACTCTGTTGGTTCGACCTTGTGGTCGTTTTTTATGGTTTCTTGTGAGGAGAATAATGACCGCAAGGGAACGCCGTAAGCAAGACCGAATGCGACATGCCGTGGCGTAAATCGTACGTCGCAATTGGACCAATCCGCATAAGCGCTCAAAGCAGATCGCGCGGGATTTTCTCTTCGAAATTACGCTCGAAAACCAGTTCCTCGCCTTCATAGGCTTCGATTCTGGCGCTAATAATGAAGTTTTGCGCATCGGACCGCATCTCGGCTGACGTTTCTGTGCGCACCGACCATCCATTTCGCGACAGCGTTTGCGTCCAGTGCGTCTTGCCCGACGCTGACAGCGGATTGTCAGGATGGATCGCCCATGTCTCGCGGGCGACGCTGCCATTGGCGAGGCCATGCTCCAGGTCGCGCACCTCGCCGAAATCGTCGACAATGGAAAGCGTGACGATTCCGGTCTTCTCGTCGCGATCAACATGACGCTCCGAATTGGCGGCACGGACCGTTTCGGTTGCCCAGGGCACGGCTGCCTCGAGCGTAGGGAACGTGACTTCGTCGCCTTGCGCCGGCGGACGCAGCGGCAGCTTCAGCGTAGCCGCCGACAGGTCGAGCCGAACCGGTTCCGGCGATGGCCAGATCATCGGCCAGTAGGCGTTCGAAACGGCAATACGCAGGCGATGGCCTGATGGCACGCGATAGGCGCATTGGTCGAGCACCACCCGCGCCAAAACGGTCTCTTCCGGCACCAGCGCCTCGGGGAATTCATGCGAGTTGCGGTGCGTCAGGTTGAGCACGCCGTAGGAGATCAATTCGGATGCGCCGTCAGGATGCACGTCGCACAGCCGCACCGCGATGTTCGCCTGCGGTCGATCCGAGGCGACCTGGATCAAAACCTCCGGCGCGCCGACAATGTCGATCGCCTCGCCGAGCGGGGGCTGGTCGAAACACACCGACAGCGCATCGTCGGGGCGCTGGTCGCCGGGCAGTTCCGGCCCGAAGGTGAAGGGGAAATATTCGCCGCCGGCGAGGCCGCAGCTTTGTGGCGAAGCCACGATTGCAGGCCTGGCGCCTTCCGGGATCAGTTCGATCGCCTCAGCCTTGATGTTGGGCGATGGCCAGTCTGCTTCGGCAACCCAGCGGCCGGGCCGCTCGGGATGCCAACGCGCGGGGCGCACGCTGTCCATCACATAGGCGCGGTAGGCCGGGTCGGCCTCGACGCCGGTGTCGATGCCTTTCAACCAGCGGTCCCACCAGCGCAAGGCCTCCTGCAGGAAGCCGATCGCTGGTTTCGGTGCGGCGTAATGCGGGTACTTGTGGATCCACGGGCCGACGATGCCCTTGACCGGCGCCTCGATATTGGCCGCGAGGTAGGAAATCGTATTGCGATAGCCGTCATGCCAGCCGCCGATCGACAGCACGGCGGCTTGGATGGCGGAATAGTTCTCGCAGATCGAACCGCGCTTCCAATAGGCGTCGCGGTGCTGGTGTCTCAGCCACAGCGGCGCCAGGAAGGGCTGGTTCTCCAGCCGGGTCAGCCATAGGTCGCGCCATCTGTTGTCGCCGGCCAGCAGCGGGTCCGGTGGCCGCGACGAATAGGAGAGCATGGTCGAGGCCCAGCCGAAATTCTCGATCAGCAGGCAGCCGCCCTTGTAGTGGATGTCGTCGGCATAGCGGTCGACGGTCGAGCACAGGCTGATGACTGCCTTCAACGCCGGCGGCTGCTTGGCTGCAACCTGCAGGCAGTTGAAGCCGCCCCAGGAGATGCCCATCATGCCGACATTGCCGTTGCACCAGGGCTGGGCGGCCGCCCAGGCGATCACATCGCAGGCGTCCTGCAATTCCTGCTCGGAATATTCGTCGTCCATCAGCCCTTCGGAATCGCCATTGCCGCGCATGTCGACGCGGATCGCTGCGTAGCCATAGCCGGCGAAATAGGGATGCGTCAGCTGATCGCGAAAGATCGTGCCGTCGCGCTTGCGGTAGGGCAGGTGCTCGAGGATCGCCGGCACCGGATCGTCGGCGGCATCGGCCGGCATCCACACCCGCGCCGACAGCCGGCAGCCATCCGGCATGACGATGCCCATGTCCGGAAACTCGACGACCTTGCGGGGAAATTCAGTGACGGTTTTCATGCGGGCGACTCCAGGACCGCCAAATGATGGAGCCCGTGGGACGTCGTCGTGGGCCAGCCAACGAATTCGGCTGGTCAATCCGCGTCAACTCAACGGAATGTCGTTTTCGTCCTTGCTCGCCTGGTAAGCGCTGGACAGTTCGTCGTAGCGCGCCGAGATCTTGCCGATCCGTGCTTCCAGCCGCTTGCGCTCGGCCTCGGGCAGCGACCGCACCAGTCTTCGGATCGAAAAGCTCTTCCAATAGGCGTTCTCGGCATTGTAGCCGCCAGGGTCGAGGGTGAAGACCTCCTTCAGGATCTTCAGGTCGTGTGGGATGGCGAAGCTGTCGCGCGAATCCTCGTGCGAAAACAGATAGTAGAAATTGTCGAAGCCGGTCCAGGTGATCGCCGACAGGCAGAGCGAGCAGGGTTCGTGCGTGGCGAGGAAGATCGCGTCCTTGGTGTCGACGCGCTCGGCCTTCGGCATTTCGTAGAACCGCTTCAGGCAGTGCACCTCGCCATGCCAGAGCGGATTTTCCGCCTCGTTGTTGGTTTCGGCGAGCACCAGCGAGCGGTCATCCTTTCTCAAGATCGCCGCGCCGAACAGCTTGTTGCCATGGGCGACGCCTTCGGCCGTCTTCGGCACGATGTCATGCTCGATGACGTCGAGCAGGCGGTCGATCAGCGAAGTATCGGCCATTATTGGCTCCTGTCCGGCAGATCGATCTCGTAACCGTGCGAGAAATGGCACTCTTCGAGGTTGGAGCCGTCGCCACCGCGGTCGACGACGAGAAAATCCTGGGCCTCACCGATCGGCGTCAGCACGCCGTGCCACCGATTGCGTGGGTAATTGACGCCTTGCCCGGGCGCGGTGATGAATGCGTGCGGCTCTCCCGGGCCTTCGTCGCTGTCATGGCAGACGACGACCAGGAACGGCCGTGGCGACAGCGGGATGAAAGCCTGGCTGCCGAACGGGTGACGCTCGACCATGGTGAGCTTCAGCGGAAAATCGTAAGGCGTGCCGCGCACCATAGAGATCAGCACGCGCGCATTCGGTCCCTGCGCCTCGGCGGTGGCGAGGTCGTGGTAGCGTTCCGCCTTGCCGCCATTGATCGGGTAGTGATTGTCGCCGCCCATATCGATGACGTCGCCGAATTCAGCGAAGTTCTCGCGGGTCAGCGGGCGCGCCACAATGCGGCTCATGGCGCGCGCCTCGCGACGCCGGCGCCGCCAAGCTTGGCATGCCGGTTGACGTCCTTGTAGAGCAGATATCGGAACTGGCTCGGACCGCCGGCATAGCAGGCCTGCGGGCAGAAGGCGCGCAGCCACATATAGTCGCCGGCCTCGACCTCGACCCAGTCCTGGTTAAGGCGGTAGACCGCCTTGCCCTCCAGCACATAGAGGCCGTGCTCCATGACATGGGTCTCGGCGAAGGGGATGACCGCGCCCGGCTCGAGTGTAACCAGGGTGATGTGCATGTCGTGGCGCATGTCTTCAGGATCGACGAAACGCGTCGTCGCCCATCTGCCTTCGGTGCCGGGCATGGGCGTGGGCGCGATGTCCTGTTCGTTTGCAAAAAGGGCTTGCGGCGTATCGATGCCCTCCACGGCTTCATAGGCTTTTCGGATCCAGTGGAAACGAACGGGTGCGCCGCCCTCGTTGCGAACGGTCCATCCGCTGGCCGGCGGCAGGAAAGCAAAGCCGCCCGGCTGCAGGACATGTTTCTCGCCAGCCAGCAAAACGGTCAGCTCGCCCTCGACCACGAACAGGGCGCCCTCGGCGGCGGCATCCGGTTCCGACCGGTCGCTGCCGCCGCCGGGCGCGACCTCGACGATGTATTGCGAAAACGTCTCGGCAAAACCCGACAGCGGGCGCGACAGCACCCAGACGCGGGTCTTGTCCCAGAACGGCAGGGCGCTGGTGACGATGTCCTGCATCACCCCCCTGGGAATGACGGCATAGGCCTCGGTGAAGACGGCCCGGCCGGTCAGCAGCTCACTCTGGCCGGGGTGGCCGCCCTGCGGCGCGTAATAGGTTCGGTCGGCCATTTTCATCGTATCCATCAGTTCAGAGCCTGTTGCGGAAGCCAGGCCTATTGCGGAAGCATGTCCTTGAGGCGGAGCAGTGCGATACGCTCGACCTGTTTGCAGGCGGTTTCGAATTCAACGGCGCGGCTGTTGCCGATGCGCGCCTCGAACTCCGCCAGGATTTCTTCCTTGGTCTTGCCTTTCACCGCGATGATGAAGGGGAAGCCGAAACTGGTGACGTAGGCGGCATTGAGCTTGGAGAACAGCTCGCGCTCTTTATCGGTCAGCGCCTCGAGCCCGGCGGAAGCCTGTTCCCTGGCCGATTCCGTTGTCAGCCGCTTGGCCTGAGCCAGTTTTCCGGCAAGGTCGGGATGGGCGTTGAGCACGGAGAGCCGCTCGGTCTCGCTGGCGCCGCGAAAGACACGGCACAGCGCATTGTGCAGGCCGCCGGCACTGTCATGCGCCGGACCGAGCTCCAGCTCACAGGCGCGCTCGGCGATCCACGGCGAATGCTCGAATACGCCGCCGAATGCCTGGACGAAAGCCTCGGATTCCATCTTCGACGGGCGCAGCGTCGGCGGCCGGAACGGATGGTTTTCTTGCCAGTGCCTTGCAATGTCGATGCGTCGCGCCAGCCAGACCCTGTCGTGCGATTTGACGTAGTCGACGAAGCGCTTCAGCGCCGCGACCCGGCCCGGCCTGCCGACGAGGCGGCAGTGCAGGCCGATATTCATCAAGCGCGGCCGCCCTGCCTTGCCCTCGGCATAGAGCGTGTCGAAACTATCCCTAAGATAGGCGAAGAACTGGTCGCCCGAGTTGAAGCCCTGCGGCGTGGCGAAACGCATGTCGTTGGCGTCGAGCGTATAGGGGATGATGAGCTGCGGCTTTGCCGACCCGTCCGGCCCACCATGCTCGAACCAGTACGGCAGCTCGTCGTCATACGTGTCCGACACATAGTCGAAGCCGCCCTCTTCCGCCGCCAGCCGCACGGTGTTGATCGACGTGCGGCCGGTGTACCAGCCGGTCGGCCGTGCCCCGGTCACCTCGTAGTGCAGCCGGATTGCCTCGTCCATGTCGCGGCGCTCGTCCTCCGGCGCATGGTCGCGATAGTCGATCCATCTCAGCCCGTGCGAGGCGATCTCCCAGCCGGCCTCCTGCATCGCCACGACCTGGTCGGGCGAACGCGCCAGTGCTGTGGCGACGCCGTAGCAGGTGATCGGCACCTCAGCCTCGGTGAACAGGCGCAGCAATCGCCAGAAGCCGGCGCGGGCGCCATATTCGTAGATCGATTCCATGTTCCGGTGGCGCTGCCCGGGCCAGGGTGCAGCGCCGACGATCTCGGACAGGAAGGCTTCCGAAGCCTTGTCGCCGTGCAGGACGCAATTTTCGCCGCCTTCCTCGTAATTGACGACGAACTGCACCGCGACATGCGCCCTGCCGGGCCATTTCGGATCCGGCGGATTGGCGCCGTAGCCGCGCATGTCTCGTTCGTAACGCATTGTCGCTCCTGCCGGATAGTGTGATCAGGATAGTCGAAAGGGTTGCTTGCGCATTCCCCCGAAAATTTTTGAAAGTGTTTTTGCAGCACTTCACTCGACCGGGACTTATGCATCGCCTTTAATGGGCGCACAATTCGCCAAACATGTTCGACTGTACCGGACATGTTCGAGTGTACCGGAATGGGAGCAGCCAGTGGCGGAATCGTCGAAAGCCGAAGGCGGACGTCTGACGACCCATGTCCTCGACACCGCGACCGGCAGGCCGGCGGCAGGCCTGTCGATCGAGCTTTACCGCATCAACGACGACATGCGGACGCATCTGAAGACAGCGGTCACCAATGCCGACGGCCGGTGTGACGCGCCGCTGCTTGCCGACGCGGAATTCCGCACCGGCGAATACGAGCTGGTCTTCGCCGCCGGCGACTATCTGCGCCGGCAGGGGTTGAGACTCCCGGAACCGGCCTTCCTCGACAGCGTGCCGATCCGCTTCGGCATGGCCGAGCCGATGCACTATCACGTGCCGCTGCTCATATCGCCCTACGGCTATTCGACCTATCGGGGGAGCTGAGACATGACGAGGCTCAAGATACGCAATGAGATACGCTTCATCCTCAATGGCGAGGATGTTGCGCTGACCACGTTCGCGCCCGACGAGACCTTGCTCGACTGGCTGCGGCTCGAGCGCTCGCTGCGCGGCACCAAGGAAGGCTGCGCCGAGGGCGACTGCGGCGCTTGCACCGTGCTGGTCGGAAGGCTGTCAGGCGGCCGGCTGGTCTATGAAAGCGTCAATGCCTGCATCCGCTTCCTTGGCTCGCTCGATCGCACGCATGTCGTAACCGTCGAGCATCTGCGCGGCGACGGCGAAAAACTGCATCCGGTGCAGCAGGCGATGGTCGATTTCCACGGCTCGCAATGCGGCTTCTGCACGCCGGGCTTCGTCATGTCGCTTTATGCCCTGTGGATGCGGTCACCGGAGCCGTCGGATGCAGCCATCGAAAAGGCGCTTCAGGGCAATCTCTGCCGCTGCACCGGCTACGAGGCGATCATGCGGGCGGCACGTGCCATCTCCAGCTACGGCAAGGCGGCAAAGGATCCGCTGGCAGCGGAGCGCAAGGCGATCACGAGCAAGCTCGAAGCGATGAAAGACGGTTCGCGCATCGAGATCGGCGCCGGCAAGCAGCGCCTGGTCGTCCCGGCCGATGCCGACGACCTCGCCGCCGTGCTCGACAAGGAGCCGGGCGCCACCATCGTTGCCGGTTCGACCGATGTCGGCCTGTGGGTGACCAAGCACATGCGCGAGATTGCGCCGGCGATCTTCATCGGCAATCTCGACGGGCTGTGCCGGATTTCCGAAGACAAGGGCATCATCTCGATCGGCGCTGGTGTCACCTACACCGAGGCTTTCTCAATGCTGGCGAAACGCATCCCGGCGCTGGGCCCGCTGTTCGATCGCATCGGCGGCGATCAGGTGCGCAACATGGGCACGATCGGCGGCAACATCGCCAATGGCTCGCCGATCGGCGACACGCCGCCGCCGCTGATCGCACTCGGCGCGCGGCTGACGCTGCGCCGCGGCAACAAGCGGCGGACGATCTCGCTTGAAGACTTCTTCATCGCCTATGGCAAGCAGGACCGACAGCCGGGCGAATTCGTCGAGGCCGTGCATGTCCCAGTGCCGGGCAGGGATACCAAATTCGCCGTCTACAAGATCACCAAGCGCCGTGACGAGGACATCACCGCCGCACTTGGCGCATTCCTGCTGGCCCTGGCCAAGGACGGCACGGTGGCGGAGGTGCGCATCGCCTATGGCGGCATGGCGGCAACGCCGAAGCGGGCTTTCGGCGTGGAAAAGGCGCTGCTCGGCAGGCCCTGGACGGAACCGACGGTCGAGACCGCCATGGCCGAGTACGCCAAAGACTTTACCCCGCTGACCGACATGCGGGCGAGCGCCGAATACCGGGCGCTGGCGGCGCGCAACCTGCTGTTGCGGTTCTTCGCCGAGACCAGCGGCACCAAAGCACCGATCCAGATATCGCGCCACGAGGCGGCGTGATGACCAAGCACGCTCCAAACCTCAAGGCGCAGAAAATCGCTGGTGGCGTTGCCACCGACCAGCGACATGATTCCGCGCACAAGCATGTCCGCGGCACGGCCGTCTATATCGATGACATGCCGGAATCATCTGGCATGCTGCATGGCTGCCTCGGGCTTTCGACGGCCACGCATGCCACCATCAGCAGCATGGACCTGGCGGCGGTGCGCGCAGCACCCGGCGTCGTCGACGTGCTGACGGCGAGCGACGTGCCGGGCGAAAACGATATCTCGCCGACCGGCCGCCACGACGAACCGGTGCTGGCCGACGGCAAGGTGCAGTTCTTCGGCCAACCGATCTTTTGCGTCATCGCCGAAACCCGCGAGCAGGCGCGCCGCGCCACAAGGCTGGCCAAGGTCGAATACAAGGAATTGCCTTTCGTCACCGACATCGGCGTCCTCGATCCCAGGAAGGACAAGCTGGTCACGCCGCCGCTGACCCTGAGGCGCGGCGATGCCGCGGCTGCGATCAGGGCGGCGCCGCGCCGGCTGAAAGGAAAAATGCGCATCGGCGGCCAGGACCATTTTTATCTCGAAGGCCAGATCGCCATGGCCATTCCCGGCGAGGATCAGGACGTCACGATTTATTCGTCGACCCAGCATCCGAGCGAAATCCAGCACATGGTCAGCCATGCGCTCGGCGTGCCGAGCCATGCCGTCACGGTCGAGATCCGCCGCATGGGCGGCGCTTTCGGCGGCAAGGAAACGCAGGGCAACCAGTTTGCAGTATTGGCCGCTATCGCCGCGAAGAAACATCATCGCGCCGTGAAAATCCGGCCCGACCGTGACGACGACATGATCGCCACCGGCAAGCGCCATGACTTCCTCGTCGATTACGAGGTCGGCTTCGACGACGAGGGCAATATCCTCGGCGTCGATTTCATGTTTGCGGCGCGCTGCGGCTTCTCGGCGGACCTGTCGGGCCCGGTCACCGATCGCGCGCTGTTCCACTGCGACAACACCTATTTCTGGCCGGCGGTTCATGCGCAATCGGCGCCGCTCTACACCAACACCGTGTCGAACACCGCCTTCCGCGGCTTCGGCGGGCCGCAAGGCATAGTCGGCGCCGAGCGTGTCATCGAAGAGGTCGCCTTTGCCGTCGGCAAGGATCCGCTCGAAATCCGCAAGAAGAACTTTTATGGCACCAGCGACCGCAACATCACGCCCTATCACCAGACGGTCGAAGACAACATCATCCACCGCATCGTCGCCGAACTGGAGGCGAGTTGCGACTATGCGAGGCGCCGCCGCACGGTTCGTGCCTTCAACGCCAACAGTCGCTTCATCAAGCGCGGATTGGCGCTGACGCCGGTCAAGTTCGGCATCTCGTTCACCGCCACCCACTACAATCAGGCCGGCGCGCTGGTGCATGTCTATACCGACGGTTCGGTGCATCTGAACCATGGCGGGACCGAAATGGGGCAGGGCCTCTACGTCAAGGTGGCGCAGGTGGTGGCGGAAGAATTCCAGATCGACGTCGACCAGATAAAGATCACCGCGACGACGACCGGCAAGGTCCCGAACACCTCGGCGACCGCCGCATCGTCCGGTTCCGACCTCAACGGCATGGCGGCGCAGAACGCGGCCCGGCAGATCAAGGAGCGGTTGACCAACTTCGCCGCCGAAAAATACCAGGTGCCGTGCGATCAGGTGCTGTTCCTGCCCAACCGGGTGCGTATCGGCAACCAGGAGATCGCCTTCGCCGATCTCGTCAGGCAGGCCTACATGGCGCGCATCCAGCTTTCCGCGGCGGGCTTCTACAAGACGCCGAAAATCCACTGGGATCGCGACAAGGGCGAGGGTCGTCCCTTTTATTATTTCGCCTATGGCGCCGCGTGCTCGGAAGTCTCGGTCGACACGCTGACCGGCGAATATGTCGTCGAGCGCACCGACATCCTGCACGAGACCGGCCGCTCGCTGAACCGCGCCATCGACCTTGGCCAGGTCGAAGGCGGCTTCATCCAGGGCATGGGATGGCTGACGACTGAGGAGCTTTGGTGGGACGAAAAGGGCCGGCTGCGCACCCATGCGCCGTCGACCTACAAGATTCCGCTCGCCTCGGACCGACCGAAGATCTTCAATGTGACGCTGGCCGATTGGCCGGAAGCGAGCGAGCCGACGGTGCACCGCTCCAAGGCGGTCGGCGAGCCGCCGCTGCCGCTCGGCATCTCGGTGCTGCATGCGCTGTCGGATGCGGTGGCAAGCGTTGCCGGCCATCGGATCTGCCCGCGCCTCGACCCACCGGCGACGCCGGAGCGGGTGCTGATGGCGATCGAACGGCTGAAGAGGGAAGCCAAGGCTGGTGCTTGAACTCGGTCCCGGGGTTCGTACAAGGCGTGCAATCCGGGCCGAAAAACCCTATGTTTCCCGATAGGGAAAGCAAAAACATGACCTCGAAAGTGCAAAGCCTGAAAGCATTTCTTGGCGGCGCCGGACGGGTTGCCCTGGTCGAGGTGGCTGGGACCAAAGGCTCGACGCCCCGCGAGAAGGGCGCCTTCATGCTCGTCTCGGGCGCGGCGATTTTTGGCACGATCGGCGGCGGCCAGCTCGAATATATGGCGATCGACAAAGCGCGGCAGCTGCTGGGTCGATCGGCCTCTCCAGCCTCCGGTTTTGGCGAATTTGCCGATGTCGGCACCGCCCCTCATCCGCCTGCCGGCACCTTCTCCCCGTATAGTGACGGGGAGAAGGGAACTGGCCGCAACGCTGGCGCCCTTACCCTCTCCCCGTCCTTACGGGGAGAGGGTAAGGGTGAGGTGCAGCACGACGTCGGCAAAGCTGTCGCCACGCTCGATGTCCCGCTCGGGCCCGAGATCGGGCAGTGCTGCGGCGGCAGGGTCGAGGTGCTGATCCGGCTGGTCGACACGGCGTTGGCGCAAGAGCTGGTCGCGGCGGCGGACGCCGAGCAGGCGCAGCTGCCGCATGTCTACATCTTCGGCGGCGGCCATGTCGGCCAGGCGCTGGCCTCGGCGGTGGCCTTGCTGCCGGTCCGTGTCGTCGTTGTCGAGACGCGGGCCGAGGCGCTGGAGGGCATGCCGGACACGGTCGAAACCAGCCTGACGCCAATGCCCGAGGCGATGGTGCGCAAGGCTTCGGCTGGCGCCGCATTCGTCGTCCTCACTCACGACCACGCACTGGATTTCCTGATCGTCGCCGAGGCACTGAAACGCCGGGATGCCGCCTATGTCGGCATGATCGGCTCGAAGACCAAGAAGGCGACATTCAGGAACTGGTTCCTAAAGGCGGCGGACGGCAGCGAGGCGCAATTTGCCGGCCTCGTCTCGCCGATCGGCGGCGATGCGGTCAAGGACAAGCGTCCGCAAGTCATTGCGGCCTTGGCGGCGGCCGAGATCATGACGGCACTGGCCGCCCATGCCGGCGCGCGAGCCGCGCCGCACCCCGTCTCTCGTGGCAAGGCAATGGCCGGCTGACGGCCAGAATTCGAGCAACGCTCATTTGCCGGCCAGAATTTCCTTGATCAGCCGTTGGCAGCGCTCGGCCATGAAATCGAGCAGCAGCCGCACCTTCGGGTCCTGCAGCTTCTTGTGCGGGTAGACGGCGGCGAACTGCACCGGCGTCGGTGGCGTGTCGGGCAGGATCACCTTCAGACGCCGGTCGCGGATGAACGGCTCGACCTCGAAGCGCGGCTTGTTGATGATGCCGCGGCCCGACAGCGCCCAGCCGGTCAGCACGTCGCCATCGTCGGTGTCATAGGGTCCGTGCACCTCGAATTTCCGCGGACCGTCGGCCGTCTGCAGCGTCCACACATATTCGCGCGCGCCGGCGTAGCGCAGCATCAGGCAGTCGTGTTTGCTGGCGATCAGTTCCTGCGGCTCGGTCGGTTCGCCGCGCGTCTCCAGATATTTCGGCGCCGCCACCAGCACCCGCTCGCACTCCATGATGCCGCGCATTCTCAGGCTGGAATCCTCGATGATACCCAGTCTGAACGCGACGTCGATGCCTTCCTTCATGATGTCGACATTGTGGTCCGAAAGCCTCAGACGAACCTCGATGTCGGGATATTTGTCGTGGAAATCCGGGATTCCCGACGCCACCAGCCGCCGGCCGAGGCCAAGCGGCGCTGTCACCTTGATGGTGCCGCGCGGCTGGCCGGACAAGGCGCTGACCGCAGCTTCCGCCTCGGTGATGGCTTCCAGCACCTGCTTGGCGCCGGAGTAGAACACGGTGCCGTGCTCGGTCGGCATCAGCTGCCGCGTGGTGCGGTTGAACAGCCTGACACCAAGGTGCTTCTCGAGTTCCTTGATGCGGTTGGAAGCGACCGCCGGCGAGATGCGCATGTCGCGCCCCGCCGCCGACAGATTGCCAAGCTCGACGACGCGGACGAAGACGGCGATGTTGTCGAGATAGGCCATGCGACTTTAGGGCTCTCATGCGACTGCGTAGGGATAACCTAGTGCATGGCCCCGAAAAATCGGATTCGATTTCGGAAAGGATCATGCACCAGATAAAAGTTCTACAGCGTCCTTTGCGCGTCCAAGGGCGCGCGGCGCTGTAGTATTTTCCATTTTTTTTTGAAAGTCATCGTGCCGCTCGGCCCTTTCCGTTTGCGCTCCAGTCCGTAAAGTCACCCAATCGGCAGGGACGACTTTTCAATGATCGATTTTGCGATTTTCTGGGACTGGGTGAGTTTCGCCGTGCGCTGGCTGCATGTCGTCACCAGCATAGCCTGGATCGGCTCGTCCTTCTATTTCGTCGCGCTCGATCTCGGCTTGCGCCAGCGTCCGGGCATGCCTGTCGGCGCCTTCGGCGAAGAATGGCAGGTGCATGGCGGCGGCTTCTACCACATTCAGAAATATCTCGTGGCGCCGACCGAAATGCCTGAGCACCTGACTTGGTTCAAATGGGAATCCTACGCTACCTGGCTGTCGGGCTTTGCCATGCTGTGCGTCGTCTACTATGCCGGCGCGGACCTCTTCCTGATCGATCCCAACGTGCTTGCCATGTCGGTGCCTACAGGCATCTTGCTGTCGCTGGCGACGATCGGCGTCGGCTGGTTGGTCTACGATCTCTTATGCCGTTCGCCGCTTGGCAGGAGCGACACCGGCCTGATGCTGGTGCTCTATGGCGTGCTGGTGTTCATCGCCTGGGGTCTTACCCATCTGTTCACCGGCCGCGCCGCTTTCCTGCATCTTGGCGCCATCACCGCGACGATCATGTCGGCCAATGTCTTCATGATCATCATCCCAAACCAGAAGATCGTCGTCGCCGACCTGATCGCCGGCAGGAAGCCAGATCCGAAATACGGAAAGATCGCCAAGCAGCGCTCGCTGCACAACAATTACCTGACGCTGCCCGTTCTGTTCCTGATGCTGTCGAACCACTACCCGCCGGCGTTTGCTACCCAGTTCAACTGGTTGATCGCCTCGTTGGTTTTCATCATCGGCGTGCTGATCCGGCACTATTTCAACACCATGCATGCGCGCAAGGGCAACCCGACCTGGATCTGGCTGGCTGCCGCCGTCCTGTTCGTCGTCATCATCTGGCTGTCAACCGCGCCGAAAGTGCTGACCGGCGAAGTCAAGGCGTCCTCGATGGCACAGGTCTATATCGCCTCGGCGCATTTTCCCGCAGTGCGCGATACGGTGCTTGGCCGTTGCTCGATGTGCCATGCGCAGGAGCCGTCCTACGAGGGCATCTATCACGCGCCGAAAGGTGTGATGCTCGACACGGACGCCGGTATCGCCGGTCAGGCTCGCGAGATCTACCTGCAGGCCGGCCGCAGCCACGCGATGCCGCCCGCCAACGTCACCCATATCACCGACAAGGAGCGGGCGCTGCTGGTGGCATGGTTCGAGGAGGCAGGGAAATAGGCATGACCAGTGCACTCCTGCGCGGCCGCACGCTGTCATTCCTGCGCCGGCCTGAGACCGTCGACGACCATTCCGCCTGGCGCTACGAGGACGATGGCGGCCTGCTGCTTCGCAACGGCAGGATCGTTGCCTCGGGCGCCTACGCCGACGTCGAGAAAAAGGCTGATGAAGGCGCAAAAAAGATCGACCACCGTCCGCATTTGCTGCTGCCTGGTTTCATCGACGCGCATGCGCATTTTCCGCAGATGCAGGTTATCGCCTCCTACGGCGCCGAGCTGCTCGACTGGCTGAACACTTACACCTTTCCCGAGGAAACCAAATTCCAGAACGCCCAGCATGGCCGCCGCATCGCCAGGCTGTTCCTCGACGAGATGGTGCATCATGGCACGACGACAGTCGCCGCCTATTGCTCGGTCCACAAGGAATCGGCCGAGGCGTTCTTCGCCGAGTCGCATGACCGAAACATGCTCAACATCGCCGGCAAGGTGATGATGGACCGAAACGCGCCGGAGGGCGTGCTCGACACAGCGCAGTCGGCCTATGACGACAGCAAGGCGCTGATTAAGGAGTGGCACGGCAAGGGGCGCCAGCACTATGCCATCACACCGCGCTTCGCCATCACCTCCTCACCCGAGCAATTGGAGATGGCGGGCGCGCTGTGCCGCGAATATCCTGATCTGCACATGCAGACGCATCTGTCGGAAAACCACGCCGAGATCGCCTTTACGCTGCAACTCTATCCGCAAGCACGCGACTATACCGATGTTTACGAGCGCTATGGGCTGCTCGGGCGCAAAAGCCTGTTCGGCCACTGCATCCATCTTTCGGAACGCGAGGCGGATGCGCTTTCGGACACGGGCTCGGTCGCCGTGTTCTGTCCGACCTCGAACCTGTTCCTCGGCTCGGGCCTGTTCGATTATCAGCGTTACCGCCGCCGCGAAAAACCACTCCGCATCGCCACCGCCACCGATATCGGCGGCGGCACCAATTACTCGATGCTGCGCACCATGGATGAGGGCTACAAGGTGATCGCGCTGAACGGCGAGAAGCTCAATCCGTTCCAGTCGTTCTGGCAGCTCACCCGCGGCAATGCCGAGGCGCTGTCGATCGTGGAAAAGATCGGCACGCTCGACCAAGGCAGCGATGCCGACATCGTCGTCCTCGATGCCCGCGCCACGCCGGCCATGCGGCTGCGGATGGAGACGGCGGACACGCTGGCGGAGGAGCTGTTTCTGCTGCAGACGCTGGGCGACGACCGCGCCGTGCGCGAGGTCTACGTCGCCGGGCGGGCGATGAAGACCGATATGGCGGTTTAGCTATCCCGCACGTCCCGCTTGACCCGGCGGCAGCCATCGGTCAAAGCGTGCCGCGACGTTGATAGGGGAATGACATGGCCGCTGCGGACGATATCGCTCTGATCCAGAAACAGGAAGCCGAGCTTGTCTTCTCGGTCTTTGACGAAGCTGTCGCCTTCAAGATCGGCTCGACGATCCGCGACCGGGCACTGGCCCAGGGCTTGCCGATCATCGTCGACATCAGGACCTTCGACCGGCCGCTGTTTTACGCGGCAATGCCGGGCTCGAACGCCTCCAATCCGGATTGGGCGCGGCGCAAGATCAATGTGGTGCAGCGGTTCCTGAAAAGCACTTACCGGATGGTGCTGGAGCAGCAGCGCCCCGACCGCAGCTTCAAGCCGGGCGAGGGGCTCGACATATCAGACTATGTGCTGGCCGGTGGTGGCTTTCCCATAACGGTCAAAGGTGCCGGCGTCATCGGTGTGATCGCGGTCTCGGGCCTGCCGGAGCGTGAGGATCACGGCGTCGTCGTCGATGCGCTGTGCAGCCACCTTGGCGTCGACGGGCGCGAGCTGGCACTGCCGCCGGAAGCAAAATGACAGAGATCGATCCCAAGACCTTCCTCGCCGCCATCTTCAATGCCGCTGTTGCCGCCGCTGATCCCCAGAGGACGATCAGGGATCATCTGCCGGCAACGCCGAAGGGGCGCACAATCGTCATTGGTGCAGGAAAAGGCTCGGCGCAGATGGCGGCGGCTTTCGAAAAAGTGTGGGACGGGCCGATAGAAGGGCTGGTCGTCACCCGTTACGGCTATGGCGCGACCTGCCAGCGCATCGAGATCATCGAGGCGGCGCATCCGGTGCCGGATGCCGCCGGGCTCAAAGCCTCGTGCCGGCTGCTCGACAAGGTGCAGGGGCTGACCGCAGACGATCTGGTCGTGGCGCTCATCTCCGGCGGTGGCTCGGCGCTGCTGCCGGCGCCCGCCGAAGGTCTGACGCTGGCCGACGAGATCGCCGTCAACGAGGCGCTGCTCGCCTCCGGCGCGCCGATCGCCGCCATGAACACCATCCGCAAGCATGTTTCCACCATCAAAGGCGGCAGGCTGGCGGCAGCTGCCTATCCGGCAAAGCTGGTGTCGCTGGTCGTCTCCGACATTCCCGGCGACAATCCGGCGCTGGTCGCTTCCGGCCCAACCGTTCCCGATTCCGGCAACCGCGAAGATGCATTAGCGTCGATCGCCGCCTATGACATGAAACTGCCGGCTGCCGTGATGGCGCATATCAATTCGGCGGCCGCCGATGCGCCGCGCGTCGATGATCCACGTTTCTCGCGCAACGAAGTTCATCTGATTGCCTCGGCCGGCGTCTCGCTGGAAGCGGCCGCAGTCGAAGCCAGGCGCCAAGGCATCGAGGCGGTCATCCTCTCCGATTCCATCGAGGGCGAGGCACGCGAGGTCGGCGGTGTTCATGCGGCAATCGCCCGTGAAGTCGCGACGCGCAACCGGCCTTTCCGAAAACCCGTGTTGGTCTTGTCGGGTGGCGAGACGACGGTGACCTTGCGGGCGAAGGGCAAGGGCGGGCGTAACTCGGAATTTCTGCTTGCCTTCGCCATCGGCATCAGCGGTATTGGGGGCGTCCATGCACTGGCCGCTGACACCGACGGCATCGACGGTTCGCAGGACAATGCCGGCGCCTTTGCCGACGGTTCGACGGTGTCACGGATGCGGGCTGCGGGCGTCGATGCCAAGGCGATGCTTGCCGGCAACAACGCCTGGACGGCATTCAAGGCCGTCGGCGATCTCTTCGTGCCCGGCCCGACCGGGACGAACGTCAATGATTTGAGGGCAATCCTGATCAGTTAGGGGTCAGGCGGCCATCAGTTTTTTCACCGCCTTCATGTCCTGCAGGAACCGCTCGCGTTCGGCCTGTTTGTCCGCCGGTTCGCGAATACGCAGGATGAAGGACGGGTGAATGGTGACGAACACAGGCAAGCCATCGTCCCTCTCTACGACCGCGCCGCGCATTTTCATGATCGGCACGACCTTGCCGAGCAGCGACTGCGCCGCCGTTGCGCCGAGCGCCACCGCCAGATTGGGCTTGATCAGATCGAGCTCCTTGTCGAGCCACCAGCGGCAGGCCTGCACCTCGCCGGCATTCGGCTTCGAGTGGATGCGCCGCTTGCCGCGCGGCTCGAACTTGAAATGCTTGACCGCATTGGTGACATAGACTTTCAGCCGGTCGACGCCGGCATCGTCCAGGATGGCGTCGAAGACTTTTCCCGCCGGACCGACGAAAGGTTTGCCGGCCAGATCCTCCTGGTCGCCTGGCTGTTCACCGACGAAAACCACCTTGGCCCTGTCAGGCCCTTCGCCGAACACGGTCTGCGTTGCGTTGCGCCACAGCGGGCAGCGGCGACAGGCCTTCGCCACTTCGCTGAGTTCGGGAATGGTGCTTGCGCCATCGTCTTCCGCCGTCTCAGGCAATTCAGGCTTGGGCCAGCGTCTTGCCTGCACCTTGGCGTGGTGTGGAGAATTTGTCTGCATCCTGGCGATCATGGCTGATGCGGCCTTGCCCGCTGCTGCGATCAGATGCGGAATGAGCGAAGCCCCCGAAAGGTTCCTTCAAATAGCCGGGACCCGGCTTTCGCTGGGCGAATGACCGGCGAAAGCGATCGCCTCACACCTCGTGCAGATAGAGATGATAATCCAGTTCGCTGACCGTGCGCGCCACCCGCAGATATTCGGATTGCTTGATCGCCACGAATGTTCGGTGCAGGTCTTCCCCAAGCGCCGCTTTGAGGAATGTCGAGGCCCTTGCCGCCTCGATCGCGGCGCGCCAGTCCACCGGCATGGTGGTGCGCGTGATTGCTGATTCGTAGCCATTGCCGGTGGTTTCGGGGCCCGGATCGAGGCCCTCATCGAGACCTTTGACGATGCCGGCCAGCACGGTTGCCGCCACCAGATAAGGGTTGGCGTCGACGCCCGACGGCCGGTGCTCGATGCGCCGGTTTTTCGCATCGCCTGCCGGCACGCGCAATGCCACCGAGCGGTTGTTGACGCCCCAGGTCGGCGCCACCGGCGCATAGGATTGCGAAACGAAACGCCGCCATGAATTGGCGTGCGGTGCAAACACCAGCATCGATTCGGCCATGGTCTGGATGAGGCCGCCCAGTCCGCGCAGCAGCGGCAAGGACCAGGTCTCACCGCTGGCTTCGGCAAAGACGTTGTTGCCGGCCTTGTCCTGCAGCGAGACATGGAAATGCATGCCGGAGCCGGCGTATTTCTCGATCGGCTTGGCCATGAAGCAGGCAGTGACGCCGTGGCGGCGCGCCTGCGCCCGCACCAGCCGCTTCAGCATGACGAGGTCGTCGGCGGCCCGCATCACGTCCTTGCGATAATTAAGCGTCAGTTCGTACTGGCCGGGCGCATATTCGGAAATGACCGTCTCGGCCGGGATGCCTTGCACCCTGGCCGCGGCATAGATATCGGAAAACAGCGGCTCCATGCCGTGCAGATGGTCGACGGAATAGACCTCTGTCTTGGCCGAGCGGCGGCCGTCAAGCACCGCGTGCGCCGGCTGCACCTTGCCATCGGCGTCGCGCTCGTTGGCGAGCAGGAAGAATTCGAGCTCGAAGGCGCCGGCCGGATGCAGACCCTTTGCCGCCAGTATCTCCACCTGCCGGCCCAGCGCCAGGCGCGGGTCGGAGGACATCGGCTGGCCATCGAGATGGTACATCGCCATCAGCACCTGGCCGCGCGGCGGCTGTGTGCCGAACAGCGGCACCAGCGTGCCGGGGATCGGCCATGCCCGCAGGTCGCCGTCGCCCGTCGTCCAGATCAGTCCGGTCTCGTGCACGTCCTCGCCGGTGATGTCGAGGCCGAGGATCGAGATCGGCATATGCCTGCCGCCCTCGAAGATGCTCATCAACTCGTGCCGGCGCACGATCTTGCCACGCCCCACGCCATTGGCATCGGTCAGCACGATGTCGAACGCTTCGATCTCGGGATGGGCGTCGAGAAAGGTTTGCGCCTCGGCGGGTGTCGAGCCCGAAGGCGAGGCGATGATGGCGTTCAAAGTTTGCTTTTGCGCTTCTCTCATGTGCAAGCTTGTCTCATGCCGCGAGCCTTGCCGCAACCGCGCCGAAGGCGGTGATCAGGCGGTTCACCTGGGCAGCGCTGGTCGCCGGCGAGATCAGCATCATGTTGTGGAACGGCGCGATCAGCACGCCGCGATTGACCAGCGCGACATGGATAGCCGCTTCGAGCGCCGGTGCGTGCGCTGCTTCCGCCTCGCCGCCATTCCTCAGCGGGCCGGGTGCGCAGATGAACTCGACGCGGGTGCCGACTCGGGCAACATGCCAAGGCAGGCGGTAACGGTCGATGACGGCGGTCAGCCCGGCGTCGAGCCGCCGCGCCAGATGGTCCATATGGCTATAGTTCTCGTCGGTCATCACCTCTTCGAGCGTGGCGCGCATCGCTGCGAACTGCAGCGGATTGGCCGAGAGCGTCGTGCCCATGCCGGAATAGCCTGGTGCCTTGGTCCTGACATAGTCGGCATAGCGGGTGGCGACGCCGTCGCTCATCCCCCACACACTGGCCGGCACGCCGCCGGCGATCGGCTTGCCGAGCACGAACAGGTCCGGCTCCAGGCCGTGTTTCCTGGTGTAGCCGCCGGGACCGGTCGAGATCGTGTGCGTCTCGTCGATCAGAAGCAGGGTGCCAGCGGCGCGGGTGAGACGCCGCAGCGCGTTGTGGAAGCCGGGATCGGGCAGCACCATGCAGGAATTGGTCAGCACCGGCTCGGTGACGACACAGGCGATTTGCTGGTCCCGGAGTGCTTTCTCAAGCGCCGGCACATCGTTGAACTCGACGACATCGGTCTCCCGGGTCAGGTCGCGGAATTCGCCCGCCAGTCCTGGCCGGTTGGCCGGTCTGCCGCCGACCAGACGCACCATCGTCTCGTCGACCGAGCCGTGATAGCAGCCGTTGAAGACCAGGATCTTGCGCCGGCCGGTGATGGCGCGGGCGACGCGCAGCGCGAAGCGGTTGGCATCGGTCGCCGTTGTCGCAATCTGCCAGAACGGCAGGCCGAAGCGCTGTTGCAGCAGCGGGCCGATGGCGAGTGCATCTTCCGAAGGCAGCATGTAGGTCAGGCCGCGTCCGGCCTGCCTACGGATCGCGCTAGCGACAGGCGGCGGCGAGTGGCCGAACATCGAGCCGGTGTCGCCGAGGCAGAAATCGTCGAGCCGATTGCCGTCGATGTCAGTGATAGTGGCGCCTCTGGCGCTGTCGACCAGTATCGGGAACGGCGTCGGCCAGTCATTCATCCAGTGCATCGGCACGCCGCCGAAGAAGCCCGGCAGGCCGTTGCCGGCCTTGGCTGCCGATTTCGGCCTTGCCTTGCGGAAGGCTTCGGCCTCGATCTCGCGCAGATCGGCGATGCGAGCAGTGCTGATGCCACCGATGGCCATCTTTGAATGGTCGATTATATGCATGAATGCCCCTCTCATGCGTCATAGGGGAATAGGGGAATAGGGAAATAGGGAAATAGGGAAATAGGGAAATAGGGATGTGTCCCCTACTCCCCTACGGCCCTAGGCCGAAATATCGATGACGCCGCAGTCGCCGGCGGCGCTGCCGAAGGCGACGCGGCGTTCCTCCTTGTCCCACATCATCGAGGTAATGGCGCCCTTGCCCGGTCGGCGCAGAAGCACCTCCTTGGCGTCCGCGAAACGCACCGCCATCACCATGCCGTCGTCATAGCCGACGGCGACGACATCCTGGCTCGGATGGCAGGCGACCGAGGTCACCATGGCGTTGCCGCGCGTGCCGAGTTCCAGCGGCGCCTTGCCCATCGGCCCGTCCTTGCCCGAAAACGGCCAGACGATCGCCGCCGGGGCTCCGGAACTGGCCAGCCATTTTCCCTTGGGCGCCCATGACAGGCTTTTGACTTTGCCGGGATAGCCGCTCATCCGCATGTGCTTGCCATCGGCGAGCTTCCAGCCATGCAGCGCGTTCTCCTGCATGGTGGTGACGAGGAAGGCGCCATCCGGCGAGAACGTGATGCCGGTATGGGCGCCGGCCCATTCCAGCTCGACCGGCTTGCCGTTCGCCGCCGGGAAATGCAGCGTCGCGCCATTGTAGCGGGCGACGCCGAAGCGCATCCCCTTGGGCGAGAACGCCAGCCCCTCGACCGAACGCGGATGCAGGAATTCCTTGGTCTTGCCGTCGGAGAAACGCACGAAGGCGATCTTGCCCGAGGCATAGGCGACGGCGCCTTGTGGTCCGGCGGCAACGCTGGTGATCCATTTCTTCCCGGCGCTTGCCAATTCTGCCGCATTGCCGCCGGCGGTAACGGAAAAAATCTTGCCGTCCTCGCCGCCGGTGATCAGCCGGTCGTTGGCCGCATCGTGGAAGGCAGCGAGAAGCCCGTCATTGGCCTGCGCCGTCTTGTGGCCATGGTCCACCCGATGGATTGTGCCGTCGGCCAGTGCGAAATGCGGCACGTCGCCAAGGAAAACGGCGGCGATGCAATGTCCCTGGAGATCAAGCGGGGCGACTGTGGGATGGCTATCGTGGTTCACGGCTGGACAAGTTTACAGGGAGCGGCTTAGGCGGCTTACTCGACGTTTGCGGTTCCGGCAACCATGAGGATTGCATCGAACCACAATTGTGGCGACAGGCGATCGTCAAAGCAGTCCCTTGGCCCGCAGACCAGTTGCGAAGGTGGCCAATGGCATCTCCAAGGTCAAATCTTGGCCTTGGAGGCTCTCGGCACCATACCTGGCATACCACCGTGCTGCCCGCTCGTTCTTGGCGTCGATGATGAGCAGGATGCCGCCGCCCTCACCTGCAAGCCGCAGGCAGCGCAACGCGGCAGCGGCTAGCAGCTGACCTCCGAGCCCTTGACCGACGACGGCCCGGTCGGTTGCAAGCCGGGCAAGCTTGAAGCCGGAAACCTCGTGTCGCGCCAAGCCTCTCGTCATGGCGTCGGGCACTGCTTCATGAGCTACCGCGGAAGGGGCAATTGTATAGAAACCGAGGACCCGGTCCGAAGCCACGTTGTCGATCGCACGAAGGTCTTGGCCGCGTTCTGATCGTGGCTCTGCCATGCGAACCGCCGCAGAAAAATCTGCGCATCACCGCAATCGAAAGAAGCCCGATCGTGCCGTTTCGCAATCGGCTCCTCGTGCCAGAACGGAAGCGTCACAGAGTATCCGGCAAGGCGGCAATCGCCGCTCGCAGCCTGGCATTGGGTTTCGGCGGGTTCTCAAGTAGGTCAAGGATGCGTGTGAAGTCGCGGTTGGAAACCCTCATCACCTCGGCAGCTTCGATCAAGGCCTGCGCTTCGGGTACGATGATGAAATCGGCCATGTCCTTGTGCGACAGCGCCGCAGCGCGGGCGATGATCGCCTTCTGCGCCGGTGGAATGTGCATCTGATAACGTTCGGTTTTATTGTCGGCGGATCTGGACATGCCCTGTCCTCTTTTTGTGCCACTCACGTACACATGATATGTGTACGTGAGGCAATAATCGATCCTTATTCGGTCCGTTACGCCTGGCAGGCATCAAAACTCTTCTTCAGCCGCTCGGCGTCGAGTTCGCGGCCGATGAACACCAGCCGGCTCTCGCGCTTCTCGCCGACCTTCCAGGCGCGCTGGTGGTCGCCCTCGATGATCATGTGCACGCCCTGAATGACGTAGCGCTCGTCATCGCCCTTGAGCGCGATGATCCCTTTCAGCCGCAGGATGTTCGGGCCTTCTATCTGGGTGATCTTCTCGATCCAGGGGAAGAATTTTTTCGGGTCCATCTCGGCGCCCCGCAGAGACACCGACTGCACCGTCACGTCATGGATATCGGACGGGTGCGCGTGATGATGGTGGTCATGCCCGTCATGGTCGTGATGGTCATGGTGGTGATGGTCGTGGTCGTCACGCGCCTCGAGGAAATGCGGATCGTTCTCCAGCGCCCGGGAAAGATCGAAGGCGCCGCGGTCGAGCACCTCGGACAGCGCCACGCCGGCGCGCGTGGTGCGATGGATCCGGGCCGCCGGGTTGATCGCGCGGATCGTCGCCTCGACCTTGCTCAGTTCCTCCGGCGTGACGAGATCGGTCTTGTTGAGCACGACGACATCGGCAAAGGCGATCTGGTCCTCGGCTTCGCGGGAATCCTTCAGCCGCAACGGCAGGTGCTTGGCGTCGACCAGCGCCACCACCGCGTCGAGCCTGGTCTTGGAGCGCACGTCGTCGTCCATGAAGAAGGTCTGCGCCACCGGCACCGGATCGGCGAGGCCGGTCGTCTCGACCACGATGGCGTCGAAGCGGCCTGGCCGGCGCATCAAGCCCTCGACGACGCGGATCAGGTCGCCGCGCACCGTGCAGCAGACGCAACCATTGTTCATCTCGTAGATTTCCTCGTCGGATTCCACGATCAGCTCGTTGTCGATGCCGATCTCACCGAACTCATTGACGATGACGGCGTAGCGCTTGCCGTGGTTTTCCGAAAGGATGCGGTTTAGCAGCGTCGTCTTGCCGGCGCCAAGATAGCCGGTGAGAACGGTTACGGGGATCTGCGTCGTCTGTGCATCGCTCATGTTGGGCCTCGAAAAGGATTGTTGGCTCCATATAGGATGCACGCTGTGCTTTTGCACGTGGCAACCGATGGGCCAAACAGGTCGCCAACATTGCCGGGCTTTCCCAACATGCCGGGTTTCATTGGCGTTGGTGGGTCTTACTGCCTAGATAAGACCAAGCCAGCTTGCTCGACAGAAACCAAAAAGAGGCGCCGGATGTCCGACAAACCGTCCTCCTTGCCGTTGAGCCGGCGCCAGGCGCTCGGCCTCATTGCTATTAGCGCGGGCGGCGGTGTCTTTCTGCCGGGCATCGCGCTGGCTCAGCAGGCCTCGCCCTATGCCGGCCTTGCCCTGTTCGATAGCGGCGCCGGCGTCTGCGCCATCACACCGGAAGCGACTGAGGGCCCGTTCTATTTCGACCCGAAGCTCGAACGCGCCGATATCACCGAAGGCAAAGCGGGCGTTGCCCTCAATCTGCGGCTGCAGGTCGCCGACGCAGGCTGCCGGCCGCTTGCCGGCGCGCGGGTCGATATCTGGCATTGCGACGCCCAAGGCCATTATTCAGGCTATCCGGGACAAGGCGACGGCCAGGATGTCGATACGTCAGGGCAGAGTTTTCTGCGCGGTTGGCAAAAGACCGATGACAGCGGCATCGTCTCGTTCGCCACCATCTATCCCGGCTGGTATCGCGGCCGCACCACCCACATCCATTTCAAAGTCTTCCCCAACGACAATTCGGTGATGACCGGCCAGCTGTTTTTCCCAGACGGCCTGAGCGAACAGATATTCACCACTGTCGCGCCCTACACCGACCGGTCCGGCAAGCGGGATACGTCGAACGCCAGGGATGGTATCGCGCGGCGCGCCGGGCCGCTTTCGCAGGCGGCGCTGCGCGAGGTGGCGGACGCCTACCAGGCCTTGATGATCGTCGCGGTGAGGGCTGATTGAGTCCCGCATCGGGTGTGGCGTTCCTTCCGAACGCGACCACCTGCGCTGAAAAGTCGTTTGTCATCTAAGTGAAATAAACATCTGGCATTAGCCACGGCGGACACCGCATTGCTTGCCGGCAAAGCTGTTTTGCAAAGCCGGATCTTTTTGATCGTCCATTGCCAACCGGGCGGCTGCCTCTATGCTGTCCACACCGGTTCGGCCGAAGAGGGATAGCCATGGCCAAGGCGGACAAGACTGCGACAATGAGCCGGCTGCATTCGGCGGCGCGGCTGGCGCGTACGGCACTCGCAGCGCGGCTTTTGGCGCACGGCTTCTATGCCGGCCAGGACCAGATCATGCTGGCGCTCGACCGTGAGGACGGGCAGACGCCCGGCAATCTTGCCGGTCGCCTCGGTGTTCGCCCGCCGACCATCACCAAGACCATCAACCGGCTGCAGGCGCAAGGCTTTCTGGAAAAACGCGCTTCTTCCGCCGATGCCCGCCAGGCCCATATCTTTCTGACCGATACTGGCCGCGAAATCATTCATGCCATCGAGAAATCGGTGAAGAAGACCGAGAAGCAGGCGCTGAAGGGGCTCGATAAAAAGGACCAGAAGGCGCTGTTCAAGCTGCTCGCCCGCGTTGAGGCGAACCTCTCGAACGGAGAGATGGTTCTCGTCGATGACGAGATCGACGCCGACGAATGATCCGCGGCTGACGCCATCAGGCAGCGGCTGCTGACGATCCATGCACCAATGCCGACCAGCGGCCCGGCGTGACACCGTACGCCTTCTTGAAGTGCCTACTGAAATGACTTTGGTCGTTGAAACCGGCCGCTATTGCGATCTGCGCCAATGACTCGCTCGCCTCGATCATGCGGCGTGCTCGTTGAAGCCGGCGCATCAAGAGAAAGCGGTGCGGACTGGTGGAGAAAGCGGCACGGAAATGCCGCGACAGGGCATAGCGATCGAGCCCGGTGATCGCCTCCAGCTCCTCGGAACGGACGGTACGGAAAACATTTTCTTCCAGATAGTCGCGTGCCAGGCTAACAGCCCGCCACGCTGTCCTTGGGATCGGTTTCGCCGGCAGGCCTGAATGCCGTGCCAGGCTTTGCATCAATTGCGCAACGAAGTCGGCGACAAACAGATCGTCCAGCTTCTGGTCCAACGGCCCCAGCGCCGAAAGCAGCCGCGTGCGGAAAACAGGATCCGTCACCACGGCATTCCTGACGAAAGGCAGCGATGCGCCTGTCTGATTGAGGCAGTCCAGCACGATGGACGGCTCCAGATAAAGTATCCTGTAACGCAAACCGTCTTCAGTGCCGGCGCCGCCATCGTGCAATTCGTCGGGATGGAGCACGATAATCTGGCCGGGCAGACTGTGATGCGTCGCGCCGCGATACCGGAAAGTCTGGACGCCATGCAGCGTCACGCCGATGGCGTAGGTATCGTGACGATGGAGATCGAAGGCGCTGCCGTGGAACCGGGCCTCGATACGCTCCATTCCGACGCAATCGGGCGCCGAGATGACGCAGTTCTCAGCCGCGTCAACGCACAAACGTCCAAGACCCTGAAAGGCCTCGCCATCTAGACCGTGTGACATCGCCTCATTCACAAACCTCGAATGGCAAATGTCTCATGTTCGACACGAAATTTGCAATCGTGCTGCAGGATAACCTTCCCGTCTGGCAAAAGCTCAACGTAACCGCGTTCCTGACCAGCGGCATCGTCGCGCAGTATAGCGACATCATCGGCGAACCGTATCGCGACCGCGCCGGCAATATCTATAATCCGCTCTCGATCCAGCCTATCATCGTGCTTTCGGCCGATCGCTCGACGCTCAGTGCGATCCACCGGCGGGCGCTGGAACGCGGTGTGACGACCTCGCTCTACGTCGACGAAATGTTTTCGACCGGCTACGACGCGGCGAACCGCGCCGTCTTTGCCGAATTCGCACCCGATGATGCCAAGGTCGTCGGCATCGCGCTGCGCGCCGAAAGGAAGCTTGTCGACAAGATCACCAAGGGTGCCCGCATGCATCCCTGATGCATATCGACACTGGTTCATCCTGTTGATGCTTGGTGTCCTCGGCGCTCGTCATCGTCGCCAGCGGCTTTTGTATCGTTCATCGCGAGCACCGGCTTCGCGTGCGCAACTGCGCTGCCCTCGACGTCGAGGTGGATACGCTGGCAAAAAAACTTTGATTTGTTTCGGAAGGGTGGCATAAGGCCGCGTTTAAACTGTTTAGACCATGATCCCGAAAACGGGCATCCGGTTTTCGCTGGAGATCATGGATTAGCTCTGGATCGTCGGGGGAGCGCAAGGCGCTGGCACAGAAGATCAAGCTTTCGACGATCGCGGATGCGCTCGGTGTGTCCACGGCCACGGTCTCGCTGGCCCTGCGCGACAGCCCGCTGGTTGCTGGAAACACCCGCGACCGCATCAAGGAACATGCCCGCGCCATCGGCTATATCTACAATCGCCGCGCCGCCAGCCTGCGCACCTCGCGTTCGGGCATCGTCGGCGTCGTCGTCCACGACATCATGAATCCTTTCTTCGCCGAGATCCTGCGCTCGATCGAAAGCGAGCTCGACCGCAGCCGGCAGACCTTCATCCTGTCGAACCATTACGACCAGCTCGAAAAGCAGCGCACCTTCATAGACACGCTTCTGCAGCTTGGCGCCGACGGCGTCATCATGTCGCCGGCCATCGGCACGCCGCCCGAAGACATCTTCATGGCCGAGGAAAACGGCCTGCCGGCGGTGCTGATCGCACGCACCGTCGAAGGCGCTGACGTGCCGGTGTTTCGTGGCGACGATGCCTATGGCACCGGGCTAGCCACCAACCATCTGATCTCGCTCGGCCATAAACGCATCGCCATGATCGGCGGCACCGACCAGACCTCGACCGGCCGCGACCGCTACCAAGGCTATCTCAACGCCATGGAGGCGGCAGGGCTGGAGGTCAGGCCGTCCTGGCGCATCCCCGGCCCGCGCACCAAACAGGCTGGCTTCGAGGCCGCCGGGCAGTTCCTGGCGCTGAAGGACAAGCCGACCGCGGCCTGCTGCTGGAACGACCTCGTCGCAATCGGCCTGATGAACGGCATTGCACGCGCCGGGCTGGTGCCGGGCATTGACATATCCGTGACCGGCTATGACGATCTCGAGGAAGCGGCGATCGCGACGCCGGCGCTGACCACCGTGTGGAATGGCCAGCGTGAAGTCGGCCGCCGCGCCGCGAGCGCGCTGCTCGACAAGCTCAATGGGCAGATGGTGCGGCCGTCGCAGGAACTGATCAAGCCGGAACTGCATGTGCGCCAGTCGACCGGCAAACCAGTGGAACGTGCATGACAAAAGCCGAACAGCAGCAAGCAGTCGCCATTCTGGTGCCGGGCCAATTCAACGACCACGCGGTCGGCCGCATCGACCGGACGTTCAGCCGTGCCTGGATCGAACGGCCGGATGCGTCGCTGGTCACCGACGAGATGCGCCGGACGGTGCGCGGCATTGCCGCCTTTGGCGGGATCAACGCAGCCCTCATCGACGCGCTGCCGAATCTCGAGATCATCGCCAATTTCGGCGTCGGCTATGATTCGGTCGATGCCCGTCACGCAGCACAGCGCGGCGTCATGGTCACCAACACGCCGGATGTTCTGACCGAGGAGGTCGCCGATACGGCGATCGGGCTTTTGATCAACACCGTCCGCGAGCTGCCGCGCGCCGAGAGCTGGCTGCGCGACGGCAGTTGGGCACGCAATGGCAACTATCCGCTAAGTCGGCTGACCTTGCGCGGCCGTCGTGTCGGTATTTTCGGCATGGGCCGCATCGGTCTCGCCATTGCGCGCCGGCTGGAGGCCTTTGGGCTGCCGATCGCCTATCACAACCGGCGCCAGGTCGAAGGCTTGCCCTACGAATACCACGGCACGCTGAAAGGCCTTGCCGAGGCGGTCGATACGCTGATCTCGGTGGCGCCCGGCGGCGCCTCGACGGAAAAGGCGGTCAACGCCGAGATCCTGTCGGCGCTCGGCCCGAATGGCGTCTTCGTCAACATCGGTCGCGGCAGCACGGTCGACGAGGCAGCACTTGCCGCGGCGCTTGCCGGCGACACCATCGCCGCTGCCGGGCTCGATGTCTTCGCCGACGAGCCGAACGTGCCGCCGGCGCTGCTCGGCGCCCCCAACACTTCACTTTTGCCGCATGTCGGCTCGGCTTCGGAACATACCCGCCGCGCCATGGCCGATCTGTGCGTCGACAATCTGATTTCCTGGTTTTCGAAAGGGAGGGCGTTGACGCCGGTGCCGGAAACGGAAAATGTCAAGGCGCGCAGTTGAGCTGCATGCTTTCCGGTTTGTTAACGATTAACGACGGCTTAACGCTTTGACATCATTCTTCATCTCTCGCCAACAAGTGGAGAACGCAGATGAAAGCACTTGCTGCATTGATAGCGGTGGTCGCGCTGTTCGGCAGCGTTCAGCTGTTTTACAGCGGCGCAGGCGAAGGCCGCACAGCCGATGAGTCGGCGCAGTCACCCGGCGACTACAGGCTGGTGGCCAATGGCGACGAAGCGTCCTGCGCGGTCAAGCGCGGCACTGAGGTTGCGGATGGCCTGTCGCTGTTGACGGTCACTGAGAATTGCCACCGGGTCTTGCCCGGCATCGAGCGCGCGAAATTCTGGCGTGAGCAGGATGACGGCACGGTTACCTTCAGCGCGAACGGCATCGACCCGATCGTCACTTTCGGCGTCGCCGATGGCGACGGTTATGAATCCTACGCACCAGCCCTGCCGCTGCTGTCGCTGGCGGCCAGCAGCGATTGACGTTGACGTCCGACGGACTATTCCGCGGCGGCCCGCGCGCCGGATTTCGCCGCGGCGTGCACGCGTACCGCCTCGCCAAAGGCGCGGAATATTCTTGCTGAGACGCTGTCCGACTTGACCCAGTATTCGGGATGCCACTGGACGCCGACGGCGAAAGCGCGGGCGTTGCGCACCGAAACCGCCTCGACCGTGCCGTCAGCGGCGACCGCCTCTATCTGCAGCTTCGGGCCGAGCCGGTCGATGGCCTGGCGGTGCACCGAATTGACCTTGATGTCGCCTGCGCCGAACACGCCGGCGAGGCAGCTACCGGGCTTGATCGAAATGGTCTGGCGGATGGCGAACCGTTCGTCCTGATTGTCGCTCGCCGGTGCGCGATGGTCCAGCGATCCCTCGCGCTCCTGGATTTCTGTGGCCAGCGTGCCGCCCAGCGCCACATTCATCTCCTGGATGCCGCGGCAGATGGCGAGCAGCGGCACGCCACGCTCCACGGCCTTGCGGATCAGCGGCAGCGTCGTGGCGTCGCGGGCCGGATCGTAGGGGCCGTTGGCCTCGCTGGCATCGCCGCCATAGAGCGAGGGATGCACATTGGACTTCGAGCCGGTGACCATGACGCCGTCGACCGATGACAGGAGTTCACCGAAATCGAGCCGGTCGCCGAAGGACGGCACCAGCACCGGGAACACGCCGGCGGCCGAAAGCGCCGCCTCCAGATACTGCTGCGGAGCGGCATGCCAGGTGTAGTTGTCGAACTGGCGGACGTCGGTCGATATGGCGACTAGCGGCTGCTGCATCTTTGATCCGGGTCCATTCAGTGCAAGGATTGTTCTGCCTTTAAAATAGGCGATCCGAAGGCGCTTTGCCATGACAAGTTCGGCATGTCGCATGGGCCACGGAAAGGGCGTTAGACTTAAGCTGCAGGAGGTGCGTTCGCGCCGCGTATTTCGCGAAAACGCCGCCGGCAAAACCGGCTCCGATGGCTGGACTCGACTTCTTGCCCGTGTATTGTTTGCCGCGAAGCCGATCCGGGGCACAGAGCATCTCCCGAACGTCGGTCTGTTGATCCAATAGGGAGGACTTCATGGATCGTCGATCATTCATCCGCAAGGCCGGTGTGACCGGTGTCGGCGCTGCGGCGGCTACGGCGGCGCTTGCCGCGCCGGCTATCGCCCAAACCAATCCGAAAGTGACATGGCGCCTGGCGTCGTCCTTCCCGAAATCCCTCGATACGATCTATGGTGGCGCCGAGGTCTTTTCCAGGATGCTTTCGGAGGCGACCGACGGCAACTTCCAGGTGCAGGTCTTCGCCGCTGGTGAACTGGTGCCCGGCCTGCAGGCCGCGGACGCCACCACCGCCGGCACCGTCGAGGCCTGCCATACGGTGGCATATTATTATTGGGGCAAGGACCCGACATGGGCACTAGGTGCCGCGGTTCCGTTCTCGCTCAACGCGCGCGGCATCAATGCCTGGCATTACCACGGCGGCGGCATCGACCTGTTCAACGAGTTTCTCGCCACGCAGGGCCTTTTTGGCCTGCCGGGCGGCAACACCGGCGTGCAGATGGGCGGCTGGTTCCGCAAGGAGATCAACACCGTCGCCGACCTTTCGGGACTCAAGATGCGCATCGGTGGCTTTGCCGGCAAAGTGGTGGAAAGGCTCGGCGTCGTGCCGCAGCAGATCGCCGGCGGCGATATCTATCCAGCGCTGGAGAAAGGCACCATCGACGCCGCCGAATGGGTCGGCCCTTATGACGATGAGAAGCTCGGGTTCTACAAGGTCGCGCCCAATTACTATTATCCCGGCTGGTGGGAAGGCGGGCCGACCGTCCATCTGATGTTCAACAAGGCAAAATACGAGGAGCTTTCGCCGGCCTACAAGGCGCTGGTGCGCACCGCCGCGCAGGCCGCGGACGCCAACATGCTGCAGAAATACGACTTTCTGAATCCGGCGGCCGTGAGGCGGCTGGTGTCCGCGGGTGCCAAATTGCGCCCGTTCAGCCCGGAAATCTTGGCAGCCTGCTCCGAAAAGGCAAACGAGGTCTATGCCGAGATGGAAGCCTCAAACGCGCCGTTCAAGAAGATATGGGACTCGATCAAGGCATTCCGCAAGGAGCACTATCTCTGGGCGCAGGTGGCCGAGTACAATTATGACACCTTCATGATGGTCCAGCAGCGCTCTGCCAAACTCTGACAACAGTTTTGTTCGGCGCCACGCGTTCTTCGGACGCGTGGCGCCGAAACACTTTGATTTGCCGATCAGAGGGGCAGCACCAGCACCTTGACCTCGCCTGGCGCAGGCGGATTGGCGATCACCGCAGCCGCATCCTCAAGCGTCACCTGCCGGGAGATGAGCTTGTCGATCTCGATCGCACCCGAGGCGATGAGATCGGCAGCCCGGCGATGCGTAAACGGATTGAGGAACGACCCCAGCACCCTCAATTCCCGGAACAACAGGTCGAAAGGCTCGAATTCGGCCTTCATGCCTTGAGGCATCACGCCGACGACGACAACCGTGCCACCGGCCCTGGCGAGCCGCATCGATTGCTCGACCGTGTCCCTTACGCCGGCACATTCGAACACCACATCGACACCACCCGGCAGGAGGCCCGACGAACCGACGACCGTGTCGATGATGTCGCAAGCGGTTGGATCGACCGTCGCTGTTGCGCCCAATTCTTCTGCAAGGGCACGCCGCGAGGCCTGGCGCGTCGACAGGATGATTGTCGTCGCGCCGGCAAGCCTCGCCAGTTGCACGGTGAGCAGGCCGATCACGCCGCCGCCAAGCACGGCGACCGAGGAGCCGGGTCTGATCTGCGCCAGGTCCACGCCATGCAGGCAGCAGCCAAGCGGCTCGCATAACGCGCCATGCGTCGGCCTCAGGTCTTTCGGGAGGAGGAAGGCCTGCTTCTGAGGCAGCACGACATATTCGGCGAAGCCGCCGTCGCGGCGGATGCCGATGGCAACCAGATTATGGCACAGATTGATGCGACCGGCGTGGCAGTGCGGACAGTGCCCGCAGGCGATGTTGGGATCGCCGGTGACGCGATCGCCGACCGAAAAGCCGGACACGGCGGTTCCAATCGCCTCGACGATCCCGGAGAATTCATGTCCGAGCGTCACCGGCGGCGTACAGGGAAATTCGCCATGGAAAAGATGCCGGTCGGTGCCGCAGACGCCGCAGGCCTCGATTCGTACCAGGAGATCGTCCGGCCCGGCCACGGGCTTGTCGACCTCCCGAAGGGCGATGCTGCCGACGCCCTCCAGCCGCACCGCTTTCATGTCTGTAGAGCCTCCGGCGTCAATTGAAACTCGGTGGTTTGGACAGATCGGGCGCTGGCGCTGCCGGCTTGGCAGCCGGCGTTTCACCGAAATTCGGCGGCTGCGACAGATCCGGTGCAGGCGCAGTCGGCGCCGTGCCGCCATCCGCTGGCGGAACGCCGAGCGGCGACAGGCTCGGCGTTTCCGGCACCTGGTAGTCGATCGTGCCCGGGTCCGCTGCCGTGCCCTTGTAGTGCATCACCATTTGCGGGAAGGCGATGGTCAAGCCGATCATGATGACCTGGATGCACACGAAGGGCACCGCCCCCCAATAGATCTGGCCGGTGGTTACCGGCGCGATCTTTTTGCCGGTGAGGCGATCGAGATAGGGCACCCGGGCGGCGACCGAACGCAGGTAGAACAGCGCGAAGCCGAAGGGTGGATGCATGAAGCTGGTCTGCATGTTGACGCCGAGCAACACGCCGAACCAGATCAGGTCGATGCCGAGCTTGTCGGCGGCCGGCGCCAAAAGAGGCACGATGATGAAGGCGAGCTCGAAGAAATCGAGGAAGAAGGCGAGCAGGAAGACGAGGATGTTGACGCCGATCAGGAAGCCGATCTCGCCGCCCGGCAGCGATGTCAGGAGGTGTTCGACCCAGATATGGCCGTTGACGCCGTAGAAAGTGAGCGAGAACACGCGCGCGCCGATCAGGATGAACAGCACGAAGGACGACAGCCGCGTCGTCGACGCCAGCGCCTGCTTGACCACATCCAGCGACAGCCGCCCCTTCATCGCCGCCATGATCAGCGCGCCGACAGCGCCCATGGCGCCGCCTTCGGTCGGCGTGGCGATGCCGAGGAAGATGGTGCCCAACACTAGGAAGATCAGCGCCAGTGGCGGGATCAGCACGATGATCACCTGCTGCGCCAGCCGCGACATCATGTTGATCTTCAGGCGCTGGTCGGCGATTGCCACGACATAGATGAGGATCACACCGATGGTGGCGCCGAGGATGTCGGCGTTTTGGCCCTGCGAGGGCGCCAGATAGCGATACGCCGCGTAGGAAACCACGACTGTCGCCAGCACCGCGAACAGCAGCGACAGGACACCGTGGCCGAGGGTGCGGGCCTCAAGTGGCAGCGCCGGCATCGAGTTCGGCCGAATGATCGACATGATCACGATATACATCGTATAAAGGCCGGTCAGAACCATCCCCGGGATCAGCGCACCCGCATACATGTCGCCGACCGAGCGGCCGAGCTGGTCGGCCAGAACGATCAGCACCAGCGAAGGCGGAATGATCTGGGCGAGCGTGCCCGATGCGGCGATGACGCCGGATGCCACACGGCGGTCATAGCCGTAGCGCAGCATGATCGGCAGCGAGATCAGGCCCATGGCGATGACGGAGGCAGCCACCACGCCCGTGGTTGCGGCAAGCAGCGCGCCGACGAAGATCACGGCATAGGCGAGGCCGCCGCGGATCGGCCCGAACAATTGGCCGATCGTATCGAGCAGGTCCTCGGCCATGCCCGATCGTTCGAGCACGATGCCCATGAAGGTGAAGAACGGGATGGCCAGCAGCGTGTCGTTCGACATCACCCGGCTGCCGTAGAAATTGTCCGGCAGCGCGTGCAGCAGCGGCCAAGCGAGATTGATCGAGCCGCCCGAATAGGGTGACAGCACAACGCCGATGAAGAAGAACAGCAGGCCGTTGGCGGCGAGCGAGAAGGCGACCGGATAGCCGATCAGCAGGAAGATGACCAGCGAGGCGAACATGATCGGCGCCATGTTCTGGGCGATGAACTCGATCACGAGCGCACCTCTTCGGCGAGCGCCTTCGCTTCGAGTTCGGCTTGCTCATGCACCGATATGAACGGGGTGGGATCGTCCATGTCGCCGCGCATGATGGCGACCTTCTTGATGATCTCGGAAATGCCCTGAAGCGCTAGCAGGAAAAAGCCGGCCAGCAGGATCGCCTTCGCCGGCCAGATGATCAGCCCGCCGGAATTGTTCGACATTTCGCCGCTGCGAAACGACAGCGACACATAGGGAACGAAATAGATCACCATCAGCGTGACGAACGGCATCAGGAAAAAGAGGTGACCGAGAAGGTCGATCCAGTGCTGCACGCGGCGCGAGAACATGCCGTAGACGACGTCGATGCGGATATGGTCGTTCTGCTTCAGCGTGTAGGCGGCCGCCAGCATGAAGGCGGCGCCGAACAAATACCACTGCAGTTCCAGCCAGGCGTTCGACGACATGTCGAACGTCTTTCGGATGACCGCATTGGCGGCACTGACCAGGACTGCCAGCAGGATCAGCCACGACACCCATTTTCCGATGAACTCGTTCACACGGTCAATGGTTCTGGATAGAGTGAGAAGCCCTGCCATACATTCCTCCCTTTACGCATCAGCCCGAAAATCGGTGTCGATTTCGGAAAGCACGGTGCGTGACTCAAAGAATTAGCGGCGCGCCGATTCCCGCTTGTTTTCCGCCGCTTCAATGTGGCCCAACGGTATGCCGTGCGTGGCCCGGCGGGTCAACACAGGGCAGACCGAGTAAAACAATCTTGTGGGATGGGGAAGGGGCGAAACAGCCGCGGAAGGGATCATGCGCAAAAATCAAAGTGGCAGCCAACGCTTGCCGGGTTGGCGCAGTCAGACGATCTTGCTCTGGTCTCGCCCGGCGCCGATCAGCACCAGCATGGCGACGAGGAACAGATACATCCAGGCGTCGCGCCACTCGACCGGAAAATAGCCGGCCCACAGCGATTCGGCCATGCCGAAAGCGGCAGCGCCAAGTGCTGCCCGCAACGGCGAGAGATAGCCGCCCACCGCCGTCACGAACAGGATTTTCAGCCCGTAGACCAGGCCGGAGCCGAAGCTGATGTTGCCATAGTAAAGGCCGGCGAGGACACCGGCCAGCGCCGCGCAAAAGCCGCCGGCGAGCACCGCGTGCCGAAACACCGCGCGCACGTCGACGCCGCACATGGCGGCGGCTTTGGGGTCGTCGGACACGGCGCGCCAGCGCCGGCCGAAACTCGAGCGGGCGAACGCCCAGGAGGCGAGCACAATGGTTGCCACGACGATCCCGCAGTCGAGCAATTGGATAAGCGTCAGCGTGGCATTGAAGTTGGCCCCCTTCGCAAAAATGATGGGCTGGGCCAGCATTGGCGGCAGCCACAGGTCATGCGTGTCAGCGGCGATGCGGCTTGCCTCCGACAGCAGCAGCAATATGCCCAGCGTCGTCACCACGATCGCATTGGGCGTGCGGTCGGCCAGCGGCTCGAAGATGCTGCGCGACAGGACATGGCTGATCAGCCCCGCATACAGGAACGCCGCGACAATACCGAGCGCGACGGCCGCGAACAGGGTCAGCCACAGGGCCTGATAGCCGAAGGCCGCGGTGAGGATCATCGTCTGTCCGCAAAAGGCGAACAGCGCCCCATAGGCGAGGTTCGTCCGGTGCAGGATGCCGTTGGTCAGCACATAGCCGAAGGCGAGTAGGGCATAGAGCGCGCCGGAATGCAGCCCGTTCAGCACCTGCTGGAAGAAATAGAGCATGCGAATGTCCTTGGATCGCGGAGAACCGCGTCCGTGCGGAGCAGGTTTGCATCGGCAATCTAACTTGTCAAATGCAGCTTATCGGTTAGAAATGGCGCCCATGACGGTTTCCTGGACCCCGCACCGCTTCACTGGCGGCCTTCTTGCGCTCGACACGGCGAACACCGTCGTGCTGCGCGGCGATTCCCGGAAAACCTTCGACCGGTTCAAAGATTCGGTTGAGATTGCCCGTTTCGCCGACGCGGCGAGCGTCGTTCGCGCCGCCGAGCTTGGCGGCAGGCGGCTCGAAGCGCCGTTCCCGGACAAGATCGCGCCGGTCGTGCTGGCGATCCGCGAGACGACCGACCGGCTGTTTCGTCGAGCGGTGTCGAAGGGCGCGGTCACCACAGGCGATCTGCCTTGCTTCCTGAAGGCCTGCGCCGAGGGTCTCGCGGACAGCCTAACCGAGATCGGTGCGCCGGGACGGCCGTTCGGCGATCCGGCGACGCCCATCGCCTTCGAGGCGGCACTGGCGGTTTCCGCACTGTCGCTGCTGCAGGCTGACACCGTCGCAAGGCTGAGGATCTGCCCCAATTGCAGCTGGTTGTTTCTCGACCGAAGCCGCAATTCCAGCCGTCGTTGGTGCGACATGGCGGTGTGCGGCAACCGCCAGAAGGCAAGTCGCCACTATCGCCGCCGAACGGCAGCCAGAGGGACCGCCAATGTCTAGGAAAATCTTGCGCCTGATCGTTGTCGGCGCCATGCTCGTGGCCGCGGCAACGCTCGGCGCCTGCCGCGATACCGGCAAGCACGGCGAAGGCAGATTGTTCGAGATTTCCGGCAGGCTGGTCGTCTTCAATTATCGCCTCGCAAGGGCAACCTTTGTCGTCACGCTGAGACCGCTGCAGCCGTTGGGAGAAGGACAGGCGGCGGTCGCCAGCTTCCAGAATCCAGCAGGCGGCGAGCCGCTGATCGTCGAACAGAAAGTCTGGCCGAAGCTCGGCAAGGTGTCGCTGGAGAGCCCGGCGCTTTCCTGCATCGTCAAGGACAAGCCCTATGCGATATCGATCAGCATCAAGGATGCCAACGGTGCAATCCTCCAGAAGATCGAAACCACGCTGATGTCGACGCAGGACCAATCGGTCCTGCCCGACCGGCCGCTGGTCATCGATCAGCTCTATACGCCCAATCCAGAGCTTGCCGGCCATCCGGACGGCAAGCTGCCGGGCGCGCCCAAGCCCGACTGTTCGAAGGCCGGCTGACGCGACATCGCCGGTATCGGTCGCGGCCGGAATATTCTTGGCGCTGACGGACCAATTGGTGCGCGTTTCTTACAGAATCGGGCGTGGACCGGATCGTTTGTTACGCCTCGCCTGGCATCTTCGATTTTGTTTGACCTGCCCGGCAAGGGGAGAAACACTGCAGCCTCCAACTCCGACGTTGGCTGCGCTCGAACTGCGGCCTCCGCAGAGGAAATGCCTGATGACGCTGCATGATGTCGCGCTCGACGACAAGTTCGACCTGCGAAAGGAGCGCATCTTCCTTTCCGGCGCGCAGGCGGTCATCCGCATGCTTTTGATGCAGCGCGAGCGCGACCGCCGGGCTGGCCTGAACACCGCTGGCTTCGTCTCCGGCTATCGCGGCTCGCCGCTCGGCGGCCTCGACATGCAGCTTTGGAAGGCCAGGAAGCAGCTCGCCCAGTCGGACATCGTCTTCCAGCCCGGCCTCAACGAGGAACTCGCGGCCACCGCCTGCTGGGGATCGCAGCAGGCCGAATTGCTGGGGGAGGGCACGCATGACGGCGTCTTTTCGGTCTGGTACGGCAAGGGACCGGGCGTTGACCGCTCCGGCGATGTCTTCCGCCATGCCAATCTTGCCGGCTCGTCAAGACATGGCGGCGTGCTCGCCCTGATGGGCGACGACCACATGGCCGAATCCTCGACCAACGCGCACGCGACCGAGTTCCTGTTTGTCGACACCATGGTGCCGATCCTCAATCCGGCCGGGGTCCAGGAGATCATCGACTATGGGCTCTATGGCATTGCCATGTCGCGCTTCGCCGGCACCTGGGCGGCGATCAAATGCGTTAAGGACAACATCGAATCGACGGCTTCGGTCGATGCCGCGCTCGAACGGCTTGATATCGTCAACCCGGACTTCGGCATGCCGCCTGGCGGCCTCAACATCCGCAACGAGATCGACATGCTCGGCCAGGAGGAGCGACTGCATGAATACAAACGGGCCGCCGCTTCGGCCTTTATCCAGGCCAACGGGCTGAACCGGATCGTCTATTCCGGCGGCAGTGGTCCGAAGCTTGGCATCGTCACCATCGGCAAGAGCTATCTCGACGTTCGTCAGGCGCTGGAAGACATCGGCGTCGACGAAGCCGCCGCCAACCGCATCGGCATCAGGCTGTTCAAGGTTGGCTCCCCGTGGCCGCTCGACCTGCAGCACATCGCCGACTTCGCTCGCGGCCTCGACACCATCGTCGTCGTCGAGGAGAAACGCTCGCTGATCGAGGTGCAACTGCGCGAGAACCTTTACGGCACCGCCATGCAGCCGATCATCGTCGGCAAGAAGGACGAGCGCGGCGACGGGCTGTTCCCGGCCAAGGGCGCGCTCGACCCCAACGACATCGCCATCGCGCTCGGCGAGAGAATCTTGCGGACGATCGGTCCGTCGGACGAGATCGCCGCGCGGGTGGCAAAGCTTCGCCAGTTCCAGGCGATGCTCGCCGAGACAACAGACATTGCCTTGCGCACGCCCTTCTTCTGCTCGGGCTGTCCGCACAATTCCTCGACCAAGGTGCCCGACGGCTCGCTCGCCGCCGCTGGCATCGGCTGCCATTTCATGGCGCTGTGGATGGATCGCAACACCGTAGGTTTCACCGCCATGGGCGGTGAGGGCGCGCAATGGGTCGGCCAGGCGCCGTTCTCGAAGCGCGACCACATCTTCCAGAATCTCGGCGACGGCACCTACAACCACTCCGGCGCGCTGGCGATCCGCTTCGCGTTGTCGACCGACGCCAACATCACCTACAAGATCCTCTACAACGACGCCGTTGCGATGACCGGCGGCCAGCCGCACGAGGGCGGCCTGACCGTGGACATGATTGCCAGGCAGGTGCGGGCCGAGGGCGTCGAGCGGATCGCCATCGTCACCGACGAACCGGCCAAATATACCGGCAACGTCGAATTCCCTGCAGCCGCCACCATCCATCACCGCGACGACCTCGACCTCGTGCAGCGCGAATTGCGCACGGTCAAGGGCACATCCGTGCTGATCTACGACCAGACCTGCGCCGCCGAAAAGCGCCGCCGCCGCAAGCGCGGCACCTTCCCCGATCCCGACAAGCGCGTCTTCATCAACGAACTGGTCTGCGAAGGCTGCGGCGATTGTGGGGTGCAGTCGAACTGTGTGTCGATCCAGCCGGTCGAGACCGAATTCGGCCGCAAGCGCAAGATCGATCAGTCGAGCTGCAACAAGGATTTCTCCTGCATCAACGGCTTCTGTCCGTCCTTCGTCACCGTGCATGGCGCCAAGATCAGGAAGGCCGAGGGTATGGCCGGCACCACCGACCCGCTCGACGGCGTGCCCGCGCCCGCGGAATTCCCGCTCGGTGACCAAGGCTGGGCGGCGATCATCGACGGTGTCGGCGGCACCGGCGTCGTCACCATCGGCGCGGTGCTTGGCATGGCGGCTCATCTCGAAGACAAGGGCTGCGGCATGATCGACATGGCCGGCCTTGCCCAGAAGGGCGGCTCGGTGTTCACCCACGTCCGCATCGCGCGCAGCCCGCGCGATATCCATGCCATCCGCGTTTCGGCCGGCAAGGCGGACCTTGTGCTTGGCTGCGACCTCGTCGTGTCGGGCGCCCAAAAGGTGCTCGCCGCGGTGCGCGAAGGCCACACGATCTTCCTCGCCAACACCGCGGAGATCATGCCCGGCGAGTTTACCCGGTCGGCGGATTTCTCGCTGCCGGTTGAACGACTGAAAAAGGCGATCAGCACTGCCGCCGGCGACGACAAGGCGCATTTTTTCGATGCCACCCGCACCGCCACCGCGCTGTTCGGCAGCTCGCTCGGCGCCAACATGTTCATGCTCGGCTTCGCCTTTCAGCACGGCGGTTTGCCGCTGTCTGCCGAGGCGGTCGAAAAGGCGATCGAGCTCAACGGCCAGTCGGTGGCGATGAACGTCTCAGCCTTCCGTTGGGGCCGCCGCGCCGCCCACCAGCCGGATTTCGTGCGCGCCCTCGTCGTCCAGCCGGGCACGGCTGCACGGAACACCGCTGTCGCCGAAACGCTCGATGACGTCATCGCCCGCCGCGTCGCCTTCCTCACCGCCTATCAGAACGCCGCCTATGGCAAGCGCTATGCCGACAGAGTGGCCGTGCTGCGCAAGGCCGAAGCCAGCGTGGCGCCCGGTTCGACTGATGTGACCGAGGCCGCCGCGAGCAACCTGTTCAAGCTGATGGCGATCAAGGACGAATACGAGGTGGCAAGGCTCTACACCGATGGCTCCTTCGCCACCGAACTGGGCAAGCAGTTCCAGAGCTACGACAAACTCGAATTCCATCTCGCCCCGCCGATCATGGCCAGGCGCGGCAAGGACGGCAAGCCGAGGAAGTCGAGCTTCGGTCCCTGGATGATGAAGGGATTCCGCCTGCTGGCAGCGATGAAAGGCTTGCGCGGCACGGTCTTTGATGTGTTCGGCTACAGCTCCGAAAGGCGTATGGAACGGCAGCTTCTTGCGCAGTACGAGGCCGATCTGGAACTGGTCGCCGGCGCGCTGGCGCCAGGCAAGGTCGAGGCCGCGGCAGCGCTTGCCTCGGTGCCGGCGCTCATTCGCGGCTATGGTCACGTCAGGCGGGCCAGCGCCGAAAAGGCGGCCGGCGAGCGCCTGAGGCTGCTCGATCGCCTGGCGAAGACACCGGCTCGGCCGGAACTCCAGGCCGCCGAGTGATCGATATGTCTTGTTTACCTGAAGGGTCGCTTCCCCTGGCATTAGCCGACCTGATGGTGAGGCCCGGAACCGCCTCTCTAAATCTTTCTTAAGGCTGATGTGACACAGCTTGGCTCCCTAGGGTGGGACTCAGGCGTGAATCTGAAAAGAAAAAACGAGATCCCGGTCGACGTCTACATTCCGTTCGTGGAAACTCTGTTCCGCGACAGCCTGACGCTTTCGATTGGATTCTTTGCCCAAACCCTGCTGGTCGCGCTGGTCTACTGGAAGACCAGGGATCCGATCTACATTGCGGTGGTCGCCGGATTTCTGATCGTCGCATTTCTGCGCCTGCGTAACATCAGAAAATACCGCAACGCGCCGTCACCCAGGAACTGGAAGGAGGCGCGCCGCCGCGAAAATGATTACATTTTCTACGGCTCCATGCATGGTTTCATGCTGGGCACCTTCTGTTTCGCCGGCATCTACTTGGCGCATGACAACTATGCCGAAATCGCCGCTGTCTGCGTTACGCTGGCGTCCGCCACGGCGATCGCCGGCCGCAATTACGGCTCCCCGAGGATGGTCATGATCTTCATCATGACCATGACGTGGTCGATCTCGCTGGGCTTTATCCTGCGTGGCGATGTCTACCATGTGATCCTCGGTCTGATGTCGGCTCCCTTCCTATTCGCGATCAAACGCTTCGCCGATGTGGTCAGGGAGGTGCTTTTCGCCGCCTTGTCCGAAGAGAAGAAGGCGAACCGCCTCGCCCAGCGCTTCAATCGGGCGCTGAACACCATGTCGCACGGGCTTGTCATGCTCGGCCCTGACGGCCGGGTGGTGGTAGCCAACGCCGAAGCCGCGCATCTGATGTCGCTTAAGTCGCCCGACGCGCTGCTCGGGCGATCGATCCACGGCCTGCTGATGCGCGGCGTTGCCGGCGGCATGCTGGCGTCGAAGGACTGCCGCTACATCGAAGCCCAGCTTACGCGCGCCTTGCGCGAGGGCCGCGACCGCAAGGTTCTCGTCTCGCTCGCGAACGGGCAGCACTATGAGTTCTCGGCGCGTGAGGGCAGCCAGGAACTGGGCGTCATCACCTTCGAGGATGTGACGGCCCGCGTCGAGGCAGAAGGCAAGATCCGCTTCATGGCGCGCTACGACAGCCTCACCGGCCTGCCCAACCGCGCCTATTTCCACGAGCTGATCGGGGAGGCCATGGCATCCGGTGACCTCGAGCGTCTCTGCGGGCTCGCCGTGCTCGACCTCGACGACTTCAAGAGCGTCAACGACACGCTTGGCCACCCGGTCGGCGACGGATTGATCTACGCCGTCGCGGAGCGGCTGGCAGCGTTCGCCGGACCAGGCGTCACCATCAGCCGTTTCGGCGGCGACGAGTTCATGGCCTTCTTCGACCGCGTTGAGGACGAGAGCCACCTGACCAGCCAAATCGACGGGATTTTCATTGAACTGCAGGGCGAGGTCGACGTCGCCGGCCACGGACTGCGTATCCAGGCCAGCGGTGGCGCGGTGCTGTCGCGGGTCAGGGATACCGATGTCGACGCCATGATCGTCAAGGCGGACCTGGCGCTCTACAAAGCCAAGGAACTCGGCAAGAACACCTGGCGGCTGTTCGAGGCATCGATGGATGCCGCTTTCCGCAACCGTCAGCTGATGAAGGCGGATCTGCGCACTGCGGTGGAAAGCAAGGCGTTGCGGGTGGTTTACCAGCCGATCGTGGCGATGAGCACGATGCGCATAGCCAGCTGCGAGGCGCTGTGCCGTTGGGACCACCCCGATCTCGGACCGATCTCGCCCAGCATTTTCATTCCGCTGGCGGAGGAAATGGGCATCATCTCCGAGATCAGCACCTTCGTCCTGCATGCGGCGTGCATCGAATGCGCCAAATGGCCAGCACGGACCAGTGTCTCGGTCAATCTCTCGGCCAAGGACTTTCGCAACCGCGACGTTGTGCAAAAGGTTCGCGATGCGCTCGCCAGCTCCGGCCTCGCCGCCGGCCGCCTGGAGATCGAGGTCACCGAGACGGCGCTGCTCGACGACAAGTCGCTGACGCGTCAGTATATCGAGGAATTGAAGCGGCTTGGCGTGCGCATCGCGCTCGACGATTTCGGCACCGGCTATTCGAGCCTGAGCTATCTCCACAAACTGCCGCTCGACAAGATCAAGATCGACCGTTCATTCCTGATGGACGTCACCCAGAACAGCCGTTCGCTCGAACTGCTCAAGGGCATCGTCAATCTGTCACGGCCGCTGGGGCTTTCGGTGACTGTCGAGGGCGTCGAGACTTACGAGCAGCTCAAGATCCTGGCCTTGCAGGTCAAGCCGGACCTGGTTCAGGGGTTCCTGTTCGGCTCGGCGCTTAGCGCATCCGGCATCGAAACGATGGCGAGCACGGTCTGGCCCTTCGCCAAGGAGATCAAGACGGCCAGCAAGGCGACGCATCGCTGAATTCTACCGAAAAAACTGGTACTTTAGTATAATTATGCCAATTGTTAACCTTAATAGCTGGTAAATGATCTCTATCTTTTTTTCATCTTTACATCATACGGCCCTGCCGTAGTGTTGATCGCGGCGGCAGTTGCGGGGAACGAGTTGATGATTGTCGAGTTGACTTCGCCTCGCCAAGCGGCGGGTGCGGACGGGACTAATGCGTCTGACGATATGTCAGGCTTTGCCAGGAACGTCTCGGCGATGCTCGAGCGGACGGAATATCGCCGCTGCGACAAGGGCGAAGATCTCGAAGATATTTACAGGTTGCGCTACAAATCTTACCGTCTGAGCGATATGGTCCCGGAGAATCCCGACCATATTGTGCATGACGAGCTCGACGAAGCGGCCAATTGTTCCAAGTTCGGAATCTATATCGACGGCGTTCTGGTCAGTACGCTGCGTATTCACCATGCCTGCAGCGCCACGCCGCAGTCGCCTTCCACGACGGTTTATGGCGACATATTGCGCCCTATGCTGGCGTCTGGTCTGCATTTTGCCGATCCCAGCCGCTTTGCCGCCGATCCGGACTGGTCGCGGGTCTATCCGCAAATTCCGTATCTGACGCTGCGCCTCGCTGGCATGGCATGCTTCTACTTCGACGCGCCTTATTGTCTCTCCACCATCCGCCCGGAACATGCAGGCTTCTATCGTCGCATTTACTGTTCCGAGCAAATTGGCGAGTTACGCAATTATCCGGGCCTGAATTACAAGGTCGTGCTCTACCGAGCAGACGTCAGCGCCATTCGCGAACGGTCTTTCTCCCGGTTCCCATTCTTTCGGTCGACGCCGATGGAGCAGCGCATGCTGTTTGAGATACCCAGTGCCGGTGAACTCGCGCCGCTGACCATTCTGCCGACCGCCAAATACTACCGCGAAGCCGCCTGACAATAGGCAAATTTAGAGCGCGGCTGGAGCTTTCAGGCCGCTTCGGCGTTCTGGGAGGCGCGCCGGTGGTGCGCGGACGACGTCAATCTGGATCGCTTCGGCGGAAATTCTACCGAAAGGAACCCGACATGACCATTCCCACGCTCGCACTCACTCCGTTGATCTCGCTGATTGCCGGCGTGCTGATCCTGGTGATGCCGCGACTCCTCAACTACATCGTCGCGCTCTACCTGATCGTCGTCGGCCTGCTTGGGCTGTTTCCGCAACTCGCCGGCTGAAAATGTCGGCAGGCGCGGCGCGTTAGCCGGAAAGCAAGCGCGAGGCGGCAGCCGCGAGCGCCTCCGAAACGACATCCTGCATCTGGCGGCTCCAATTTTCTTTTGAGGCTGTTGTCTCCAGCGATGCGGCAATAGCGCCATTGCCCTCGGCCTGGCTTTTCGCTATGTGCCTGAAAGATGTCTTCGAAGGGGAATTCCTATGGCTGATCACTCGCCGACCGGTCCTGTCGAACTAGGCGCGAAGATGGACTATGCCGAGCACGACCGCACCTATGCCGGCTTTATCATGCTCGCCAAATACGGGTCGCTGTTTTGCGCCGCCGTGCTTCTGGCAATGGCTTTCGGTTTCTTTGCGGGCGGCTTCTTCTCGGGCTTTGTCCTGTTCGTTCTGATCCTCGCCGTCGGCGCTTTCATTCTCCGGTAAATTCTTCAAAACCCCTTGCCCGCGACATCGCCGGAAGTTCGGTCGGCGTCCTGCGCAGACAGGTTCCAGCCGAAAGGATCATGCGGTGGGACAGACGGTTTTCATCCCTCGTGAGCTCGATGCGAACGAGCCGCGCGTTGCTGCCTCGCCCGACACGGTGAAGCGGCTGGCGGGGCTGGGGTTTGACGTCATCGTCGAAAGCGGCGCCGGCACGGCATCGCGCATTCCCGACGAGGAGTTCGCCAAGGCCGGCGCTGCGATCGGTAAGGCCGGCGATGTCGCCAAAGCCGATGTGGTGCTGAAGATGCGCCGGCCTGATGAGACGGAGCTGAAGGCCTATCGCCCGGGCACCGCCGTCATCGCCGTCATCGATCCCTATGGCAACGATGCTGCCGTCGATGCTCTGGCAAGGGCCGGCGTCACCGCCTTCTCGATGGAGTTCATGCCGCGCATCACGCGCGCCCAATCTATGGATGTCCTGTCCAGCCAGGCCAACCTCGCCGGCTATCAGGCGGTGATCGACGCGGCTGCCGAATATGACCGGGCGCTGCCGATGATGATGACGGCGGCCGGCACGGTGCCGGCGGCGAAAGCTTTCGTCATGGGCGTCGGCGTCGCCGGCCTGCAGGCGATCGCTACTGCGCGTCGTCTCGGTGCCGTGGTCACCGCCACCGACGTGCGTCCCGCCGCCAAGGAACAGGTCGCCTCGCTGGGGGCAAAGTTCCTGGCGGTCGAGGATGAGGAGTTCAAGGCGGCCGAGACGGCTGGCGGCTACGCCAAGGAAATGTCTAGGGAATACCAGGCCAAGCAAGCCGCGCTGACTGCCGAGCACATCGCCAAGCAGGACATCGTCATCACCACGGCGCTGATTCCCGGCCGTCCGGCGCCGAAGCTGGTTTCGGCCGCGATGGTCGCCTCGATGAAGCCGGGCTCGGTGATCGTCGACCTAGCGGTCGAGCGCGGCGGCAATGTCGAGGGCGCCGTGCCCGGGCAGGTGGTGACCACGGCCAACGGGGTGAAAATCGTCGGCCATCTCAACGTGCCGGGCCGCGTCGCTGCCTCCGCCTCGCTGCTCTACGCCAGGAACCTCTTTGCGTTCCTCGAGACGCTGGTCGACAAAACCGCCAAGACGCTTGCCATCAACCGCGACGACGAATTGGTCAAGGCGACGATGCTGACCGATGGTGGCCAGGTCGTGCATCCGGCCTTCGTCGGCAAGCCGGCGGTGATGATCGCCTCGGCCGAGCCTGCGAAGCCCGCCGCTGCAGAAAAACCGGCCGCGCCAAAGAAAGCTGCCGCATCCAGGAAAGCTGCCGCACCCAAATCGCCCGCCAACAAGTCGAAAGGGATCGCGTGATGGACCAGACCCTGCAAAAAGCCCTCGACCAGCTCGACCAGGCGACCGCTGCCGTCCGGCTCGCGGTGCAGGATCTGGCCACCGCGCCAGGCGGCGCTGAGGCGGCGGGCGACGTCGCGCACGCGCTGTCCGGCGGGGCGATCGATCCGTTCGTCTTCCGCTTCGCCATTTTCGTGCTGGCGATCTTCGTCGGCTATTATGTCGTCTGGTCGGTCACACCGGCGCTGCATACGCCGCTGATGGCCGTCACCAACGCCATTTCTTCGGTCATCGTCGTCGGCGCGCTGCTTGCCGTCGGCATCTCGGCGTCCGGCATCGCCACCGGCTTCGGTTTCGTCGCGCTGATGCTGGTCTCGGTCAACATCTTCGGCGGCTTTCTCGTCACCCAGCGCATGCTGGCGATGTACAAGAAGAAGGACAAGTAGAGCGCCATGAACGCCAACTTCGCCTCCTTCCTCTATCTGGTCTCCGGCATCCTGTTCATCCTGGCCTTGCGCGGCCTGTCGCACCCGACCACCAGCCGCCAGGGCAACATGTACGGCATGATCGGCATGGGCATCGCCATTGCCACCACGCTGGCGCTTGCGACCCCTTCGGCGGGAGGCTTCGGCCTCATCGTGCTCGGCCTTTTGATCGGCGGCTCGGTCGGCGCGGTCACTGCACGGCGCATCGCCATGACCTCGATGCCGCAGCTGGTCGCCGCCTTCCATTCGCTGGTTGGCCTTGCCGCCGTCATGGTGGCGGCTGCCGCCGTCTATGCGCCGGAAAGTTTTGACATCGGCACGGTCGCGGACATCCACGCCCAGGCGCTGATCGAGATGAGCCTCGGCGTCGCCATCGGCGCCATCACCTTCACCGGCTCGGTCATCGCCTTCCTCAAGCTCGACGGCCGCATGTCGGGCAAGCCGATCATGATCGGCGGCCGTCATTTCATCAACGCCGCCCTCGGCATCGGACTGATCGTTCTGATCGTGCTGCTCGTCACCACCGAGTCCAAGCTGGTGTTCTGGTTGATCGTGGCGGCATCGCTTGTCCTTGGCGTCCTGCTCATCATCCCGATCGGCGGCGCCGACATGCCGGTGGTCGTCTCGATGCTGAATTCCTATTCGGGCTGGGCGGCTGCGGCACTCGGCTTCACGCTCGGCAATCTGGCGCTGATCATCACCGGCGCGCTGGTCGGCTCGTCCGGCGCGATCCTGTCCTACATCATGTGCAAGGGCATGAACCGGTCGTTCATCTCGGTCATCCTCGGCGGCTTCGGCGGCGAGACGTCCGCCACTGCCGACGACGGCATCGAGCGCACGGTCAAGCAGGGTTCGGCCGACGATGCCGCCTATCTGATGATGAACGCGCAGAAAGTCATCATCGTGCCTGGTTACGGCATGGCGGTCGCCCAGGCGCAGCACGCACTGCGCGAGATGGCCGACAAGCTCAAGGCCAATGGCGTCGACGTGAAATACGCCATTCATCCGGTCGCCGGCCGCATGCCCGGCCACATGAACGTGCTCTTGGCCGAAGCCAACGTGCCTTACGACGAAGTGTTCGAGCTCGAGGACATCAACTCCGAATTCGCGCAGGCCGACGTCGCCTATGTCATCGGCGCCAACGACGTCACCAACCCGTCCGCCCGCGACGACAAGTCGTCGCCGATCTACGGCATGCCGATCCTCGACGTCGACAAGGCCCGCACCTGCCTGTTCGTCAAGCGCTCGCTCGGCTCCGGATATGCCGGCATTGACAACACGCTGTTCTACAAGGACGGCACCATGATGCTGCTCGGCGACGCCAAGAAGATGACCGAAGAGATCGTCAAGGCCATCGATCACTGATCCGGGTTGGCGACCCCGACAATCGTCCCACTGCGAGCGTTGCCTTTCACCGGAGTGCCACCGTTCCATAGTCTGAAGCGGCGATTGAACTGCAAAGGTCAAACCACTCGCACCCGCCGCAAGCACCCCGGGTGCGGCCCGAAGAGAACGCATCGCGCATAGTTCGCAGAAGCGAGAGATGGAGCTGAAGTTCCATGTCCTCGGCAATCGCGTACCCCAGAAGCGTACCAACACTGGCCGCCGCCTGACGGTCGCGCTCCGTCACGCTGTCGCGAAGGCAGTGCGGCTCCGCCTCACCGAGCAGGGGCGCGCAAATATCGTCAGGCCCGGAGACGATCAGGATGTGTTCGCCCGCGGAGAGCCGAGTCGCGATCGCGTCGAAATTGGCGACGAACGCAGCGCTGTAACCTTTGCCTGCGTAAGTCAGCAGGCAAAGGAGATGGTGCGGCCGCAGCCGGACGGTCATTTTTGCGGGCGTGTCATGAGCTTGAGCGTCATCGCGGCCAATCCCGACTTGAGCGCCCCGCCGATCAGGAACGGCGTGACGCCGTGGACAATTGCCTGTTCGATGCCAATGGCGACGGAAAGCCATGCTGCGCCCAGCACGAGGCAAAGCGCGTTGCCCAGGAGCATGGAGACGAACGCCAGCCAGGGGCGGTTGCCGTTCCAGCCGCGCTCCGCCAGCCATCCCGTGAGCGCGCCGACCACGGGGAAGGCAAAGAGGTATCCGGCGGTCGGGCCGACAAAGTGATGCGCACCGGCAGCGCCCCCAGATAGAACCGGCAACCCGATCGCGCCTTCGACCAACCATGCAACGATCGTGGCCGCGCCGAGTCTCCAGCCATAGACCGCGCCGATCAGGGTGACCGCAAAGGTCTGCATGGTCACGGGCACCGGAACCATAGGCACTTCGATGTAAGACGCCAGCGCCAGAAATACGGTTCCCAGGACGACCGCCCCAATCTGCCAGGACAGCGACCAGTCGCGGATGCGCGGCGCACTTGATGCCGCGTGGGTGGCTGGGTTGGGGTTATGAGACATATGTGTTCTCTTTCGTACTAGCTGCGAAGCAGGCGCTATGCCTGAGCTGCGGGATTGAACGACGTGCCGCCCGAAAGGACGGAGTAGCGGATCAGGCGGCTGTCGGCAACGGCGGCTAGCCGATGCTTCATGGCGGCGCGATTAACGGCGCCGGAAGTCACAGTCCTAAGTTTCGCGACAAAATCGCCAGCGTTGAACTCTTCAACAAATTCCTGTCGCAAAACCCTCCCGCAAAAAGTCGGCGATTTGCGACAGATATCTGCGACGCTTTTTGCACTTGCTTTGGATTCAGCACTACGATGGGCAAGTTCTGTTCCGATGGACGGATTTGTCACCAACGGAGGCACCGGTGTCTGGCCCCCAGCCTGTCGCTTCGCCGACCAAGTCCGGCTCGCCCGCGAAGGCCAGCCTGCCGGCCCCCGGAAAGGCGCCGCGCAAGCTCAGCCAGGCCGTAGTCATCGTGCATGGCATGGGTGAACAGCGGCCGATGGGGACGCTGAGGGAATTTGTTCGGGCTGTTTGGAGTCATGATCCCGCCCGCGCGCCGTTTTATGCCCAAGTCGCCGATCCGGCCGACCCCGGCGGCGAGAAGGTCAACCGGAGCTGGATCACGCCCGACAGCCGGACCAATTCGCACGAGCTTCGCCGGATCACCACCCCTTACGATGTCGACGGTCGCCGCACCGATTTCTACGAGCTTTACTGGGCCGACATCACGCAAGGCACGACGCGGGGCCGGCTTGCCGCCTGGGTGACGAATCTGCTCTGGCGCAAGCCCGCCGACATTCCGCGCGATGCCCGTGGGCTTTATGTCATCACGCTTCTGGCCGTCGTAACAGTCCTGTGCGCGGCGCTCGTGCTCGCGACGTCGACCTCGCAAGGGTATATTTCCTGGACCACGGGCACGCTCGTCACGACCCTGGCCTCGTTCGTCGTCTGGTCGGTGGACCGGTTCGGTCTTCCTTATTTCGGTGATGTGGCCGCCTACGTCCGTGCTGAAGCGGCAACGGTCGAGAAGCGCGCGCTTGTCCGCGACCGTGGCCTGACGCTGTTGAGGCGCCTCATGCTGGACGACGGCTACGATCGCATCGTACTGGTCTCACACAGCCTGGGATCGATTATCGCCTACGATCTGCTGCAGATATTGTGGGCCGATTTCAGGCCACGAAAGCTGGAAGCCATCCGCGACAAGGCGAGACTGAAAGCGATCCGCGCCGTCGACAAGTCAGCGCTCAACGCCGATGGTTCTGCGTGGCTCGACAAATTGGATGATTTTTCCGGATTCCGGCGCGCCCAATGGGAGCTCTACCGCCAGCTCCGCGCCAGCGACGCCGATCATCCATTGCCTTGGAAGATCAGCGATTTCGTCACGCTCGGCAGTCCGCTGACCCACAGCGAATTTCTGGTGACCTCCAATCTCGCCGAATTCAGGCGCGGCATCGCTGAGCGGCTGTTCTCGGCATGTCCGCCGATCGGCGAGACGGCGGCCGGTGGAACCGTCCTATATCAGGAAGGGCGCAGCCGTTCGGGCAAGCCGCAGCGGGCGGTGCACCATGGTGCGGTGTTTGCCGCGACGCGCTGGACCAACATCTTCGACAGGGGCAATGGCTGGCTGACCGGGGACCCGATCTCAGGACCGATGGCGGAAAATTTCGGCCCCGGCGTGGAGAACATTCAGGTCGAGCTGCGCAGTTCGCTTGGCCGCATCTTCACGCACAGGCTCTACTGGTCGCTGAAGGCGACCGGCGTCGAGGCAACGGCAGCCGCCGGAACCCCGCCGCGCTCGCATATCGGCGTGCTGCGTGACGCCGTCGATCTCGGCCGCAAACTGGAGCCAAGCCAGGCGGCGCCGACGACTTCTGCCCGAAGATAGGACCCGCTCGTTTGGCGGTTCCAGCGCGCAGACCATGGCGATGACGTCGTCAAGGCCCGGCGTCGATGGAACCCCTCAAGCACCGATCAACGGTTGGTCAGGAAGACTGCCTCCTCATCGTCGCGCTGCCTGCCGCCAAGGGCGGCCGCGGCGCTTGCGATGAAAGCGCCGACGATCAGGGACAGCGCGCCAAGCAGCGCGAAGGTGGCACCGGCTTTCCTGGCGGTATCAGTAGCCTGCTGGGCCTGGACCTTCGCCTCTTCGACCCTGGCAAGCACGGCATCGACACGGGCCCTGGCATCGGGTTCCGACAGCCCGGTGCGGGCGGCTACCAACTGCGACAGATAGGTCTTGTCGTCGGCTGACACTTCGCCTGCTGCTGCGCTCGCGATCAAAATGCGCGAGGCCTGCGCCGTCGCCGCCGCATCGCTCTCCGGGTTGGCGGCAGCAAGCCTGGCCGCATCGGCCGGGCGGAACAACGCATCGACGAAGTACGACGTTGCGTTGTCGGTCGCGGCGTCTCCGGCGTTTGCAGTAGCACCTGCCGAAGCGCCCATTGCCGCGCCCGACGCGACTGTCGAAGCGGCGTGGACGCCGGTTCCGACAGCTGCGGAGAGCGCCGAGCCGAGCACACCGGCGACGAGCAACGTTGCAAGCGCCCAGGCGAGGAAGCCGTGTGCGGTATCGCGGAAAAAGACCTCATCGGTGTGGACGCCGACCCATTTGGTGCGTAGGCGCCCGGCAAGATAACCGCCTACGGCCGACGACAGCCACTGCACGATGATCAGCCACGCAGCCGTGGAGGCCGCGAAAGCTGTGACTGAGGTGCTCAAGCCGGACCACGGCGAAACCATTGTCAGCCCGAGCCCGGAGCCGAGCAGCATCAGGATCAATGTTAGCGTCGAGGCAGCAAAGGCGCCGGCCACGATTGGCCCCCAGCTGACAGCGGTAGAAGAGGATTCCGTCGGTGCGGAAACGTCGACAGCTGTTAGAGTTGACTGCATGTCAGCCCCCTAACGTGCGAAAAGCATGATGAGAATAATGATCGGAATCGGGACTCCGAGAAGCCAGAGCAAAATGCCACGTCCCATGAGTGCCTCCTGCGGCGATTGTGATCGATTACAATGCCTTGGATGCTCTTCCGTTCCGACCGGCCCTCATGATCCTTTTGTTGCGACGCAGCAGGGATCGTTGGTGGGCCTGGGCCTACTAATGCCTTAAGTGTCCGAAGCTGAGCAGCTGCTTGGGCTTTAAATGTCCAGGTTGGCGACCGACAGCGCGTTTTCCTGGATGAACTCGCGCCTGGGCTCGACTTCGTCGCCCATCAGCCGCGAAAACAGGGAGTCGGCGTCCGTTGCGTCATTGACCTTGACCTGCAGCAGCGAGCGCACATTCGGGTCGAGCGTGGTCTCCCAGAGCTGCTCGGCGTTCATTTCGCCAAGGCCCTTGTAGCGCTGCATGGTCAGGCCCTTGCGGCCGGTGGCAAACACGGCATTGAGTAGCGCCAGCGGTCCCGAGATAGTTTCCGATACATCCTTGCGGCGCAGCACCGGCGGCTCGCCATAGACTTCTGCGAGGCGCGGCGCATAGCGGTCGAGTTGGCGGGCGTCGGCCGAGTTGATCAGCGCGAGATCGAGATGCGCGAACTCCTTGACGCTGCGCACCGTGCGCTCGAACACATAACCGCCGACCCCTTCGTTTGAGGTCGACATGCGGCCGGTCCAGCCGCGTTCGGTGTCCTCGGCGATGATGTCGAGGCGCCGGGCGACACGCTCGGCCATCGCGTTGGCCCGGCCGAGATCGACGAAGACATCCGGATTGAGCGCGCCGGCGATCGCCGCCTGCTCGACCACGCCTCTGTTATAGCGGGTGTGCAGCCCGTTGATGAGCTGGCGCACCGCCAGCGCATCGTCGATGGCGCTGCGCAGGTCCTGCCCGGCCCGCACCTTGCCGGTACTGAGCGCAAGCGACGCCTCTTCCAGCCCTGAGCCGATCAGGAATTCCTCGAAGGCGCTTTCGTCCTTGATGTATTGCGAGCTCTTGCCGCGCGTCACTTTGTAGAGCGGAGGCTGGGCGATGTAGAGATGCCCGCGCTCGATCAGCTCTGGCATCTGCCGGAAGAAGAAGGTCAGCAGCAAGGTGCGGATGTGGGCGCCGTCGACGTCGGCGTCGGTCATCAGTATGATTTTGTGGTAGCGCAATTTGTCTGCGTTGAACTCGTCCTTGCCGATCGAGGTGCCGAGCGCGGTGATCAGCGTGCCGATCATGTCGGAGCCGAGCATACGGTCGAACCGGGCCCGCTCGACGTTGAGGATCTTGCCGCGCAGCGGAAGAATGGCCTGGTTCTGGCGCGAACGGCCGCCCTTGGCCGAGCCGCCGGCGCTGTCGCCCTCGACGATGAAGATTTCGGACTTCGCCGGGTCGCGTTCCTGGCAGTCGGCCAGCTTGCCGGGCAGTGAAGTGACGCCGAGCGAGCTCTTGCGGGTGATGTCGCGCGCCTTGCGCGCGGCTTCGCGCGCCGCTGCCGCCTGGATGACCTTCTCGATGACCACCTTGCCCTCGGTCGGGTGCTCTTCGAGCCAGGTGCCGAGCGCCTCGTTGACGAGCCCTTCCACCACCGGACGGACTTCGGACGAGACCAGCTTGTCCTTGGTCTGCGAGGAGAATTTCGGGTCGGGAACCTTGACCGACAGCACGGCCGTCAGCCCCTCGCGGCAATCGTCGCCGATCAGCGCCACCTTCTCCTTTTTGGTGAGGCCCGTGGATTCGCCATAGCCGGTAATCTGGCGCGTCAGCGCGCCGCGGAAACCGGCAAGATGCGTGCCGCCGTCCCGCTGCGGAATGTTGTTGGTGAAGGCCAGCACGTTCTCGTGGTAGCTGTCGTTCCACCACATGGCGACTTCTACGGTGATACCGTCGCGCTCGGCCTTGATGGCAATCGGCTTGTCGATCAGCGGCTTCTTGACGCGGTCGAGATATCTGACGAACTCCTCGAGCCCGCCATCATAGTGCAGCTCATGGCGCACAACGTCGGCATGGCGGGCATCGGTCAAAATGATGCGCACGCCGGAATTCAGGAAGGCGAGTTCGCGTAGCCGGTGCTCCAGCATGCCGAAGTCGAACTCGACCATGGTGAAGGTCTCGGTCGACGGAAAGAAAGTGATCTCGCTGCCACTGCGCCCCTCATAGGTGCCGGCAACCTTGCGCTGCTCGTAGCTGCCGGTGACCCTCAGCGGTCCGTCGGCATTGCCATGCGAGAAGCTCATCTCGTAGATTTGGCCATTGCGGCGGATTTTCAGCTTCAGCCAGGCCGACAGTGCGTTGACGACCGAGACGCCGACGCCGTGGAGGCCACCGGACACCTTGTAGGAATTCTGGTCGAACTTGCCGCCGGCATGCAGCTGCGTCATGATCACTTCGGCCGCCGAAATGCCTTCGCCGGTGTGGATATCGGTCGGAATGCCGCGGCCATTGTCGATGACCGTCACCGAACCGTCGGGATTGAGCGTCACCGTGACCAGGTCGGCATGGCCGGCCAGCGCCTCGTCGATGGCGTTGTCGACGACCTCATAGACCATGTGATGCAGGCCCGAGCCGTCGTCGGTATCGCCGATATACATGCCGGGCCGCTTGCGGACGGCATCCAAGCCCTTCAAAACCTTGATGGAATCGGCGCCGTACTCGGCCTCAGCGCCGTCGGCGTTGTCGATCTGATCGCTCATGAAAACCTGTCTGATTGATGCCGCACATCCAGCGCAAAAAATCGGCTCCGAATCGCGCGTCCTTGATGTTCAAGATATAGGTGCAAAAGGCGGTTTTTCCAAGGTTTGCAAGCATTTCCGAATGGAAGAAGAGCACGCCTGGCCGGCACGGCATCGGACCCAAAAGTCGAACCGGTTTTGGGAACAGAGCGGCCGCACAAATGCGGGCCGACCTGTTCCGACGCTCAGGCACTTTCCAATGCCCCTTTATAGCCGGCGACATGGACGCTTGCCCTGCCAGCCACTACATTGAGGTCACCAGCGGAGCACGCCATGGACAGTCAGCCCGCCCCCTTTGTCCCGCCGGCGCCGAAGCCGCGCACCTCGCCGCCTTCGACGCTGGAGATGATCCGCATCGTTTATCGCAACCCGCTCGAATTGTGGGGTGAGCCGACCTACAACCAGCCTTGGATTTCGGTGACCGGCATCGGCGGGCCGCTGGTCATCGCCAACGATCCCGGCCTCATTCGCCACGTGCTGGTCGACAATGCCAAAAACTACAAGATGGCGACGGTGCGCCAGATGATCCTGCGGCCGATCCTGCGCGACGGATTGCTGACCGCCGAGGGTGAGGTCTGGCGGCGTTCACGCAAGGCGATGGCGCCGGTGTTCACGCCGCGCCACATCTTCGGTTTTGCCGAGCCGATGCTGAGGCGTACGCGGGAGTTCGTCACCCGATACGAGGGCGGCGGCACGTCGGACATCGCCCACGACATGACGCTGCTTACCTTCGACATTCTGGCCGAGACACTGTTTTCCGGTGAGATATCGGGTGAGCCGGGCAGCTTCGCCAAGGAGATCGACCGGCTGTTCGAAACCATGGGCCGCGTCGATCCGCTCGACCTGTTGCGGGCGCCAGACTGGCTGCCGCGCCTGACCCGCATCCGCGGCCGCAAAACCATGGCCTACTTCCGCAAGATCGTCACCGACACCGTCAAGATGCGCGAAGAGCGGCTCAAGCGCGATCCGGACAAGGTGCCGCAGGATTTTCTCACGCTTTTGCTCAAGGCGGAGGGACCGGACGGGCTGACGCGCGCCGAGGTCGAGGACAACATCATCACCTTCATCGGCGCCGGCCATGAAACCACGGCGCGTGCGCTCGGCTGGACGCTCTATTGCCTGGCCGAAGCGCCTTGGGAGCGCGAAAAGGTCGAGCGCGAGATCGACGCCGTGCTGGCGCGTGAGCCCGACCCGACAAAGTGGCTCGACGCCATGCCGTTCACCCGCGCCGCCTTCGATGAGGCGCTCAGGCTCTATCCGCCGGCGCCGTCGATCAACCGCGAGCCGATCGAGCCTGAAACCTGGAACGGCCTCTACATACCGAGGCGTGCTGCAGTGCTGGTCATGCCCTGGGTCGTCCACCGCCATCGCAAGCTGTGGGACCGGCCCGACGCCTTCATGCCCGAACGTTTCCATCCGGGAAATCGCGAGAAGATCGACCGTTTTCAGTATTTGCCGTTCGGCGCCGGTCCTCGCGTCTGCATCGGCGCCAGCTTTGCCATGCAGGAGGCGATCATCGCTCTGGCGATCATGCTGTCGCGCTTCCGCTTCGATACCACCGCCGAGACCAAACCTTGGCCGGTGCAGAAACTGACGACGCAACCGCAGGGCGGCCTGCCGATGCAGGTCACACGGCGCCTTTGAGCCGCCTGATTGGCTATTCCGCCGTCTTGCGCTGGAACTGGCCGGCCGGCCGGTAGCGCCAGAGATAGCTCGGCAGGATGCTGCCGATCGACTGTGGCTGGATATCGAGGCCGGCGAGCGTCCGGTTTTCCCTGATGGCCGATTCCGAGACGATGTTGTCCCCGCGCAACTGCAGGACCTGATCCTTGGTCAGCAGCGGATTGGGCAAAAGCCCGAGGATCGATGCCTGCATGTTCGCCACCCACCACGGCACCGACACCAGGAACGGCTTGCGATCGATCATGGCAAGCATTTCCTGCATGCATTGCTTGAAGGTGAGCACCTGAGGTCCGCCTAGCTCGTAGATCCGGCCACCCTGGACTTTGCCGTCGACCGAGCGCGCCACCGCTTCGGCGACATCGCCGACATAGACCGGCTGGAATTTGGTCCGCCCGCCGCCGATCAGAGGCAGGACCGGCGAATAGCGCGCCATGCTGGCGAAGCGGTTGAAGAAACTGTCCTCGGGGCCGAAATTGATCGAGGGCCGCAAGATGACCGCATCCTCGATCGTTTCCAGGACCGCTTTTTCACCGAGCGCCTTGGTGCGCGCATACTCGGATTGCGCGTTCAGATCGGCGCCCAGCGCCGAGATATGGGTGAGCCCGGCGCCGACGGCGCGCGCCGCTTCGGCGATCGCGCGTGCGCCGAACTCGTGGACGGGCGTGAACTTCTGCCGGCCGCTCTCATGCAGGATGGCTACCAAATTGACGACATGGTCGGCGTCCTGCACGGCGCGGTCGACCGACCAGCGCACGCGAATATTGGCCTGCACCGGCTGGACCTGGCCGACATTGCCGAGCGGCTGCAGATGGCCGGCGAGATCGGGCCGGCGGCAGGCGACCCTGATGCGATAGCCACGCCGGGCCAGCGCCCGCACCACATGGCGGCCGACAAAGCCGGAGCCGCCGAACACGACGACGAGCTTTGGGGTCTGCAGGATTTCGGTCATTGCGGGCTCCGGCGCAGTTTCCAGATTTACTGGTGGCTTGGCTGAAGCCGTTCATAATCCGTTTCGCGCCGAAGGCAAAGGGCGATCCTTTGTCGCCGTTTGCCGCGGTATCGGCTGGTTCAGAACGCTTTGCCGATGCGCGCGTCGACCGATTGGCGGTTGCCGCCGCGGATAACGAAGAAGAACAGGATCGCCGCCCACAGCAGCGATTTTTCGGCACCCGAAAAGCCCTCGCCCAGGGTGACCCAGTGAAACCAGACGGTGACCAGGAGCACGAACATTCCGGCGAAGGCGGCCGGGCGGGTCAAGAGACCGATGGCGATGAAGATGCCGCCGAAGAACTCGGTGCAGGCCAGCAGCACCGACCAGAACGCGCCAGGATAGAAGCCGAGGCCTTCGACCATCTCGGCGGCGCCGAGCGGGTCGATGATCTTGCCAGAGCCATGGATGGTGAGGAAGATGCCGGCCACGGCGCGCAGGATGGTTTCAGAGGTAGTGTTCAGCGCCGCATAGAGGCTGCCAAGGGCCGGAACGACAAGATTGGTGCTGGGATTGTGGGTGCTTGCGGCCATTGGGGTTCCTCTTCTGCTGCTCCGCGCAAACAGCCGCCACCCCAGCCAAAGTCAAATGAACAAAAGTTGACCGGGAAATGCATGTTACGGGTCGGATGCGGAGAGCCCGGATAAACCCAGCCGACGCGAGGGTTTCCGGCTGTTTCCGAAACGTGGTTCGACGAGGCAGCCTGGGCGTAACGGCAAGTACGCCCGCTGTCGCGCGATCAACTATCCGAAGGTGTGGACGTCTTCAGGAAGAATATCGGGCGGCGAATTCGGAGATGCGCTGCACCACGGCTTTCGGAGCCGTTATGCCCCGTGCCGCTGCCTTCTCCGCCGCTTCGGCCCGGGCACGGCCGGGGACATGCACGCCGTAGCGGCGGCGCAACCGGTCGAGTTGATCTTTCATGCGCTTCTCGAAATTTGGATCGAGCAGCTTGGGCTCGACGGCCAGCACGAAGAGGCCGGTTCCGGGACTGTCCGGTCCGTCGGTGAACCATGGCGCATCGAGTGACCAGTTGGCGCCCGACAGGCCCGCCGCCAGCACTTCGACCATCAGCGCGATGTTGGCGCCACGCTGGCCGCCGAATGCAAGCATCGCGCCTTTCATGGCGGCGGCGGGATCGGTGGTCGGGTTGCCGCTCGCATCCAGTGCCCAGCCTTCTGGAATTTTCTTGCCGTCGTCAGCCGCCTTGCGGATGTTGACGAAGGCAGTGGCGCTCGACGACTGGTCGATGACCAGCGGCGCTCCGTCGGCGGCGGGCGCGGCGAAGGACATCGGGTTGGTGCAGTAGACCGGCTTGACCGAGCCGGAGCCGGCCAGCACGGCCGGTCCATTGGTCGCGGCGAAGGACACCAGCCCCTGCGCGGCCAGCCGTCCGGTGAAATAGCCGAGCGCGCCGCATGTATAGGCGTTCTTCTGCGAAAAGATGGCAACGCCGAACAGGCGCGCCGCCTTGGCGAGATCGTCGACGGTGCGGTCGAAGCCGGTATGCGCCAGACCGCCGCGCGCGTCGGAGAGATAGATCGCCAAAGCCGGCCTGGTGATGACCGGCTCGGCCTTGCCATCGATGCGGCCGGCCTCCAGCGCTTCGAGATAGTCGATGAAATGCGACAGTCCGACCGTCGACAGACCTTCTGCCTCGGCCGCCACGACGGAGGCTGCAAGCGACTGCGCCGCTTCCTCATTGGCGCCGGCGCCGAGCGCCGCCATCCGGCACAGCCCTGTCGCCTGGTCGAGACTGAGTTGCATCGTAGCGATCCTAAGGGAGTAGGGGAGTAAGGGAATAGGGGAATAGTGACCAGTGAATGCGAATTGGATGGAAATGTGTATGTGAATAGCGGCTGGCCCTACTCCCCTACTCCCCTACTCCCCTATCAACCAATCTTGCTCGGGATCCGCGCCTCGATCTTGCCGAGGGCGAAGACCAGAATGCCGGTGATCGCCATATAGATCAACGCCAGGAGCAGCAAGGGTTCATAGGTGAGGAACGTGCTCTGCCGCACCTTTGACGAGACGGCGAATATGTCGATCACGCTGATGGTCGCCACCAGCGGCGTCGATTTCAGTTGCAGCACGGTTTCGCCGGTCAGCGTCGGCAGCGCCCGGTAGAAGGCTTGTGGCAGCCAGATCCGCCGCAGGATCTTCCAGCGGCTCATGCCGAAGGCGCGCGCCGCTTCCAACTGTCCTTTCGGCACCCCGGCGAAGGCACCCCGCATGACTTCCCCCTCGTAACCGGCGAAGGACAAGGTCAGCGCCAGGACGCCATAGGGCCATGCTTGCCTGAGATACGGCCACATCCAGGACTCGCGTACCCATGGGTACTGTGGAAACAGCGAGCCGAGCCCATAGTAGAGCAGCCAGAGCTGCAGCAGCAGTGGCGTTCCCCTGATGACGGTGCAGAAGGCCTTTGCAGGCGCCGCGAGCCAGAGCGGGCCGGCAGCCTGCGCCAATCCGAGCGGCACGGCGAGCAGGAAGCCCAGTGTGCAGGTGACGGCGAGGATCCAGAGCGTACGCCAGAGGCCGACAAGCGCCATTTCGTAATATTGCGGCAGCCAGTCCCAGCGCATGAAAAAAGCGGCCGCGAAAACCAGCGCCAGTCCCGTTACAATCAGCACTATGCGGTGCGGCTGCAGCCACAGCGACGCGCGGGCGGCTACGTTGACGATGGTCGTTTCGACAGCCATCAACGCGCCTCCTTGAGCGAGGGCATGCCGCGCCGAGCCCAGACCTCGATGCGGCCGATGATTAGATTGGAGACCAGCGTCAACAGAAGATAGATCACGCCCGCGGCGAGGAAGAAGGTAAGATAGGCTTTGGTTACGCCCGCCGCTTGCCGCGTCGCCAATGTCAGTTCGAAGAAGCCGACGACGGCCAGCAGGGCGGTGTCCTTGGTGGCGATCAGCCAGAGATTGGCAAGGCCGGGTATGGCGAAAGGCAGCATCGCCGGCAGCGTGATGCGTCGCAGCAGCAGGCCGGGAGACATGCCATAGGCGCGCGCGGCTTCGATCTGTCCCTGCGGGATGGCAAGGATCGCGCCGCGCATCACCTCTGTCGAATAAGCGCCCTGGACGAAGCCGAGCACGGCAATGCCGGCCACCAGCCCGCTGATATCAATGCGCTGATATCCCATTGCCGTCAGCAACTGGTTGATCAAATCGGTGCCGGCATAATAGAGCAGCAGGATCAGCACTAGCTCCGGCACGGCGCGGACGATCGTCGTATAGACCGCCAGCAGATCGCGCACCACGGGCCCGCCATAGAGCTTGCCATACGCACCGCAAATGCCGATGACGAGGCCGAGACCGAACGCACCGGCAGCGATCTCGACCGAGTGGAGCAGTCCGACCAGAAGCGTTCCGCCCCAACCGGGTGGCGTCGGCGAAAGCAGTTCGATGATGCGGGCCACAGTGGCCGGAAGAAATGCGTCGATCAGCGTCGCCCCCGAATTGCTGGCGCCAAAACCACCGGCGATGCCGTCAGCGGAAAGCTTGCATAGGTAGAGTCCGACGAAGCCACACGGCGCGCTGTCTGCGCCGCGTGGTTGTTCGCTCGGCGTCAATTCGACTGTGGGTCGGCGCCATAGATGTCGAAATCGAAGTATTTCTTCGAAATCTCGTCATATTTGCCGTTGGCGCGGATCGCCTTGATGCCGGCGTTGATCTTCTCCTTCAACTCGGTGTCCTCCTTGCGGACACCGGCGCCGACGCCGGGCCCGAGGATCGCCAGATCCGGCGCGACCGTGCCCTTCAGATCGCAGCATTGCTTGCCCTGATCCGATTTCAGGAAGGCATCGAGCGCGATGGAATCGGCCTGCACGGCATCGATACGGCCGGCGGCAAGATCCTGATTGGCTTCGTCCTGGGTCTGATATTCCTTGATTTCCGCGGCTTCGGTGAAGTGCTTCTTGACGTAGTCGGCATGCACGGTCGAAACTTGCACGCCGATGATCTTGCCCTTGAGATCTTCCGGGGTAGCGCCGAACTTCTGGTCCTTCGGTCCGATGATAGCTGTCGGGGTGTTGTAATATTTGTCGGAGAAGTCGATCGTCTTCTTGCGCTCGTCGGTGATCGACATGGAACTGGCGATGACGTCGATCTTCTTGGTCGTCAGCGCCGGGATGATGCCGTCCCAGGCGACGGGGGTGATGACGCAATCGAGTTTCTGCTCGGCGCAGACCGCGTCGATGAATTCGATCTCCCAGCCAACCCATTTGCCGGAAGCATCCGGCGAGGTGAACGGCGGATAGGGTTCGGCAGCGACGCCGATCTTGACCGGCTCGGCCTTTGCAATGCCCATAGCGGCGACGCCGAGCAGAAGTGCTGCGGCAAATGTTTTCAGAACGGTCTTCATGCCAAAAACTCCCAGTTTGTTGTTGTTCCCGTTTTTCGTCCGCCTCGGCTTAACCGATGTTGCGGATGAATTGCTTCAGCCTTTCGGATTTCGGTGCGCCGAAGATCTGCTCCGGCGGCCCTTCTTCCTCGACCAGTCCGTTGTAGAGGTAGACGACATGCGTCGCGACCTCGCGGGCGAACTTCATCTCATGGGTGACCAGCACCATGGTGCGGCCTTCGCGTGCCAGGTCGCCGATCACCTTCAGCACCTCGCCGATCAGTTCCGGGTCGAGCGCCGAGGTCGGCTCGTCGAACAGCATGACGCGCGGATTGATGGCCAGCGCCCGGGCGATGGCCCCACGCTGCTGCTGGCCGCCTGACAGATAGGCCGGATAGACATCGCGCTTTTCGGCCAGGCCGACGCGGGCAAGCAGCTTTTCCGCCTCGGCGATGGCCACATCGCGCTTGACGCCCAGAACATGCACCGGAATCTCGATGACGTTCTCGATCAGCGTCATGTGGCTCCACAGATTGAAATTCTGGAAAACCATGCCGAGCTTGGAGCGGATGCGCTCGATCTGCTTGCGGTCGGCGGGAACGGTGTGGCCGTGACTGTCGGCCTTCATCCGGATCTCCTCGCCATTGACGCGAACGATCCCGCTGGTCGGGTTTTCCAGGCAATTGATGCAGCGCAGCAGGGTCGATTTTCCCGAGCCGCTGCCGCCAATGATGGCGATGACCTCGCCGTCGCGCGCCGACAGCGAAACGCCTTTCAGCACCTGCAGTTCGCCGAATCGTTTATGCAGGTTCTCGACATGGATGGCTTCGGCGGCGTCGTTCTGCGCCGTGTACTTCAGGGCGGGGGCGGTGCCTTGCGCTATCACCTTTGCGGTGCCTCACGAACTGGCCGGACCCGTCGCTGCTGGAATTTTTTACCCATTACCATCACTGGACAGACTTCTCATTCTCAAGATGTACCGTTCCGCTTGCCTCCGTCAACCATGCATTTTTGGACCATTGATCACTCCTCGCTGAGTGGCTATTGGCTGGATGGGATGGTTCAGGAGCACTTGGTGGGTAAAGCATACGGGTCGCAGTCCATGGCCAGGCCCCTGCAGCGCGTGCTGATGCGGTCCGCCGCAAGCGCCATGGCCCGCGCCAAAGCATCGGAATGGCACTATGGTGCGGGCTTCGATCCGCAAAAGGCCGCCGCCCAGCATGAGGCGCTGACGACGCTGGTTCTGGCGTCCGGCGCCGCGATCGAATGGCTGACCGACGCCGATGACGGGCTCGCCGATTCGGTCTTCACGCATGATCCTTCGTTGATGACCGACCACGGCGCCATCATCCTCGCCATGGGCAAGGCGCTGCGCCGGGCCGAGCCCGGCCTGCACGAGGCGGCCTACAAGCGCATGGGCGTACCTATCCTCGGCCGCATCGAGCCTCCCGGACAGGTCGAGGGCGGTGATTGCGTTTGGGTGGATTCAGGGACGCTAGCCGTCGGCCGCGGCGTGCGCACCAACCAGGACGGCATCCAGCAACTGGCCAACCTGCTCACCCCCAGGGGTATCCAGGTCTATGGCTACGACCTGCCGCTCTGGCATGGCGAGGACGCCTGCCTGCATCTGATGTCGGTGATCAGTCCGCTGGCCGACGATCTGGCGCTGGTCTATGCACCGCTTTTGCCGGCTGCCTTCTACCAGATGCTGCGGGCGCGGGGCATTCGACTGGTCGAAGGCGACGCCGGGGAGTTCTTCGCCTCCAACGGCCTCAGCCTCAATGTGCTGCCGACCGCGCCGCGCGAGGTGATCGCCGTTGCCGGCTTCCCGAAGACGGCGGCGGCCATGGCGGCTGCCGGCTGCAGGGTTTCAACCTTCGAGGCGGACGCACTGTGCATCGCCTGCGAAGGCGGACCGACCTGCCTCACACGTCCGGTGCTCAGGCAATGACGACAGTCGGCGAAGCGCTCATCACTTTGCTCGAAGCCCATGATGTCGATACGGTCTTCGGCATTCCGGGTGTGCATACGGTCGAACTCTATCGCGGCTTGGCGCGCTCGAAGATTCGCCACGTCACCCCGCGTCATGAACAGGGCGCCGGGTTCATGGCCGACGGCTATGCGCGCGCCGGCGGCAGGCCCGGCATCGCCTTCGTCATCACCGGACCGGGGCTGACCAACACCATCACCGCCATGGGCCAGGCCCGTGCCGATTCGGTTCCGATGCTGGTGATCTCGGGCGTCAACGCCACGCCGACACTGGGCAAGGGCCTTGGCCATCTGCACGAACTGCCCGACCAGCGCGGCATGATGGAAAAGGTCGCGCTGTTTTCGCACCGCGTCACCGACGCCGACGAACTGCCGGGCGTTCTTGCCCGCGCCTTCGCCCTGTTTTCGTCGTCGCGTCCGGGCCCGGTGCACATCGAGATCCCGACCGATATCATGGTCAAGCCGGCCGGCGGCATCGCCGCTTTGCTGACGAATGTCGCGCCGCCCGAGCCAAATCCGGCGGCGATAGCAGAGGCGGCAAAACTTTGCGCGGCTGCACGCCGCCCGCTGGTCCTTGCCGGCGGCGGCGCCAAGAGAGCCGAAGCGCCGTTACAGCGCCTTGCCAAAAGGCTGGGAGCGCCGGTTGTCCAGACGGCCAATGCCCGCGGCCTGCTGCACCGCCATCCGCTCGGCGTGCCGGCCAGCCCCAGTCTGAAGGCGGTGCGTGCATTGATGGCCGAGGCCGATCTGGTCATTGCCGCCGGCACCGAATTCGGCCCGACCGACTACGACGGATATAGCGACGGTGGCTTTGTCCTGCCGTCCAATCTGATCCGCATCGACATCGGCGCCGACCAGCTTGCCCGCCGGCCCGCCCGGATTTCTATCCATGCCGATTGCGGCGCAGCACTCGAGGCGCTGCTTGTCGAGATTGGTACGGACCAGCCGCCATCGGGCGACGGCCAGTCTCGCGCCGCTGCGACAAGGCAAGCAGCCTTTGCCGAAATGGCCCCGGCCCTCCAGGCGCAAACCCGCGCCGTCGAGATGATCCGCGATGCATTGCCGGGCTCGATCATCGTCGGCGATTCGACCCAGCCGGTCTATGCCGCCAACCTCTATTACGATCACGACCGTCCGGGCGGCTGGTTCAACGCCGCCACCGGCTTCGGCGCGCTGGGCTATGGTCCGCCGGCGGCGATCGGCGCAGCCCTTGCCGTGCCTGATGCGCCGGTCGTTTGTCTCACCGGCGACGGTGGTTTCCAGTTCACGCTGCCGGAACTGGGCGCCGCGCTCGACGCTGCGGCGCCGGTGATCTTCGTCGTCTGGAACAATCTCGGCTATCGCGAAATCGAAACCTCGATGCTCGATGTCGGCGTCGAGCCGGTCGGCGTCTCGCCGGCGCCGCCTGATTTCTGCAAGTTGGCCGAGGCCTACGGCATTGCCGCCGAGCGGCTCGCCGGCATCGGTCATCTGGCAGACGCACTCAAGCGCGCGCGGGCGACCGGACTGCCGTATGTCATCGAGATCACCATCGATTGAGTGCTGTGGCAGCGTCTGCCTGGGGATGCGATCAGCGTCGGATGGCCGACGTTCTGACGCGCACAAGCGGCGCTGCGTCATCAAGATTTCGGTTGAGTGATTGCGCGAAAGGCGCGACCTTCGGCGTCGGCGAGCAGCGGCATATGAGTGACAGGAGCGGTCGTAGATGACGGATACACTGGACGGCAGGCATGTTGTGGTGACCGGCGGCACCGGAGCGCTCGGTGGCGCGGTTGTCGGCAAACTGCTGGAGCAGGGCGCGATCTGCCATGTGCCGAACGCCCATGCCGCCGCGCCCGCGCATTTTCCCTTCCCGGCACATGAGCGCGTCAGGCTGGCGCACAATGTCGATCTCGCCGACCCCGCCAAGGTCGATGCGTTCTTCGCCAGCGTTACCGATTTGTGGGCATCCATCCATCTGGCCGGCGGCTTCACCGCCGCGCCGGTCGAGAAGATCGAGCCCGCGTCCTTTGCCGAAATGATGGACACCAACGCCCGCACCACCTTCCTGTGCTGCCGCGCGGCGATCCGCTCAATGCTGGAATCTTCCGTGTCGGGCCGCATCGTCAATATCACGGCGCGTGCCGGGCTCGACCTGCGGCGCGGTTCCGGCATGATCGCCTATGCCGCCAGTAAGGCAGCGGTCGCGGCAATGACGGTGGCGATGGCGGAAGAACTCAAGGGCAAGGGCATCCTGGTCAATGCGGTCGCGCCCTCGACCCTCGATACGCCGGCCAACCGGGCTGACATGCCGGCCGCCGATTTCGGCAAATGGGTCAGCCTCGAAGCGGCGGCGGAAGCGATCGCCTACCTCGCTTCGCCGGCCAATCTGGCGATGAGCGGCACACTGGTGCCGCTTTACGGCAGGGCCTGATCTCTCTTTCTGCTTGAACGCGGATTTCCAAAAAACCGGGCGCCATCCCAAGGCAGGCGCGAGAGCAGGCTTTGGCTCTGACGCCACGGCCAAACAAAACCCGCCGGATCGCTCCGGCGGGGTTTTGTTTTACAGGCCGCGCGCGAGGCGCGGCAGACAGCCGAAGCTTAGCTGCCCTGCTTCTTCAGCGCGGCACCCAGGATGTCGCCCAGCGAAGCGCCGGAGTCGGTCGAGCCGTACTGGGCAACCGCTTCCTTCTCTTCGGCGATTTCCAGCGCCTTGATCGAGACCTGCAGCTTGCGGGTCTTCTTGTCGAAGGCGATGACGCGGGCGTCGACCTTCTGGCCGACCGTGAAGCGCTCGGGGCGCTGCTCGTCGCGGTCACGGCTGAGATCAGAGCGCTTGATGAAGGTCTCGATGCCGCTGTCGACCAGCCGCACTTCCAGGCCGCCATCCTTGACGCCGGTGACCTCGCAGGTGACGACCGCGTTCTTGCGCAGTTCGCCTGAAGTCGCCGCCTCGCCGGCCGTATCCTTGGCCAGCTGCTTGATGCCGAGCGAGATGCGCTCCTTGTCGATGTCGACGTCGAGCACCTGCGCCTTGACGATGTCGCCGCGATTGTACTCCTCGATCACCTGCTCGCCCGGACGGGTCCAGTCGAGGTCGGAAAGATGGACCATGCCGTCGACATCGCCTTCGAGGCCGATGAATAGGCCGAACTCGGTCTTGTTCTTGACCTCGCCCTCGACCTGGCTGCCGACCGGATGGCTGCTGGCGAAAGCCTGCCACGGGTTCTCGAGCGTCTGCTTGAGGCCGAGCGAGATGCGGCGCTTGGCCGGATCGACCTCGAGCACCACCACGTCGACTTCCTGCGTCGTCGACAGGATCTTGCCGGGATGCACGTTCTTCTTCGTCCACGACATTTCCGAAACGTGGATGAGGCCCTCGATACCCGGCTCCAGCTCGACGAACGCGCCGTAGTCGGTGATGTTGGTGACGGTGCCCTTGATCTTCTTGCCGATCGGGAATTTTGTTCCGATCTCGGACCACGGATCGCTCTCGAGCTGCTTCATGCCGAGCGAGATGCGGTGGGTTTCCTGGTTGATGCGGATGATCTGCACCTTGACCGTCTGGCCGATGTTGAGGATTTCGGTCGGATGGTTGACGCGGCGCCACGCCATGTCGGTGACATGCAGCAGGCCGTCGATGCCGCCGAGGTCGACGAACGCACCATAGTCGGTGATGTTCTTGACGACGCCTTCGACCACCTGGCCCTCTTCGAGGTTCTGCACGATTTCCGAACGCTGTTCGGCACGGCTCTCCTCGAGCACGGTGCGGCGCGACACCACGATGTTGCCGCGGCGGCGGTCCATCTTGAGGATCTCGAAAGGCTGCGGATTGTGCATCAGCGGCGAGACGTCGCGGATCGGGCGGATGTCGACTTGGCTGCGCGGCAGGAAGGCCACAGCGCCGTCGAGATCGACGGTGAAGCCGCCCTTGACCTGGTTGAAGATGACGCCTTCGACGCGCTCGCCCTTGGTGAACTTCTCTTCGAGACGCACCCAGCTCTCTTCGCGGCGGGCCTTCTCACGCGACAGCATCGCTTCGCCAAGCGCGTTCTCGATGCGCTCGACATAGACCTCGACCGTGTCGCCGACCTTGAGCGTCGAATCCTTGCCCTTGACGCCGAATTCCTTCAGCGGCACGCGACCTTCGACCTTGAGGCCGACGTCGATGATTGCCATGTCCTTTTCGATCGCAGTGATCGTGCCCTTGACGACTTGGCCTTCGCCGGAATGGCCGGCGGAAAAAGATTCTTCGAGCAGGCTCGCGAAATCATCGCGAGTGGGATTTGCAACTGACATAGTTTCTCCTGGAATGCCCCGCATCTCAAGCGGGGCGGGCGCCGTGGGTTAGCGTTGCGTTGGCCTGCCGGCGTTCCGGGCCTCAAAAAAAGCCCTTGGCCGCCTAAGCGGCAATTCCGGCGCATGAAGAATGCTGGCAGGCTGGTTCGTGCCCGATATGGGTATCTTTTCGCCGCCGGCAAACGGCAACGGCAGGAAACCCGGCTCAGGCTTTGTTTCTCTTGGCCAGAACGCCGTCGATGATCGCCTTGGCCGCCAGGAACGCGGCTTCTATAGCCATTTCCGACGTGTCGAGCAAGTGCGCGTCGGCGGCGGGCTTCAGCGGCGAGTCGGCGCGACCCATGTCGCGCTCGTCGCGGCGCAGGATATCGGCGACGATATCGTCGAAATCGGCGGTGCCGCCGATGCTCTCGATCTCGGCCAGCCTGCGTTGTGCCCGCACCTCGGCGCTCGCCGTCACATAGAGTTTTATGTCGGCGTCGGGACAGACCACGGTGCCGATGTCGCGGCCGTCGAGCACGGCGCCCGGCGGCGCCTTGGCGAATTCGCGCTGCTTTTCGACCAGTATGCGTCGCACCGAAGGGATGACAGCCACTTTCGAAGCCGCTTCGCCGACCGCATGCGCCGTCAGCACCGACCGGTCGAGCTTGGCCAGGTCGACCTGCCGGGCAGCGGTCTCGGCGGCCGAGACATTGTCGAGCGGCAGGCCGAGCCGAAGCAGCGCACGCGCCACCGCGCGATAGGTGAGGCCGGTGTCGAGCAGGTTCAGCCGGTAATGGTCGGCCAGTCGGCGGGCAAGGGTGCCTTTGCCCGCGCCTGCTGGGCCGTCGATGGCGATGGTGAAGGTTGGACTCATCTAGCTTGCCTAAACAGACGGAACGCAAGTACCGCCAAGGCGATCAAAACCGATAATGGCAACGCAATTAAAGGTATTACGCCGATTGTCATAAAGGCCATTGCTCCAAACGCTTTGAAAAGCCCCGCCAGAAAGAACCAGTCGTTATTTGCTAGAAACTCGCCTGCATAGGCGAATAGGTACATGGTCAAAAATTGCAGGGCCAAAAGCCAAAAAAGAACAGCAAAAATGCCGACACGCTTTTTGAAAACGACGCGTTCGATCAGATAAGGAACCAACGCGGCCGCAAGACAGCCTGCTACCACTGGCCAGTCTCGCAGCATCAAACAATTTCCGCCCCCAGCCCCTTCATAAGCCCCATGAATTCCGGAAAGCTGGTCGCGATCATCGCCTGGTCGTCGATGGTGACAGGCTTTTCCGTTGCCAGTCCCATGACCAGAAAGCTCATGGCAATGCGGTGGTCGAGATGGGTCTGGACGATGGTGCTCTTTCCGTTCGGGTGCTGGCCAAGCCCCTTGCCGCCTGGTTTGCCACGCACCGCCAGCGAGGCCTCGCCCTCGGTACAGTCGACGCCGTTGAGCTTCAGCCCTTCGGCGACCGCCGACAGCCGGTCCGATTCCTTCACCCGCAGCTCTTCCAGTCCCTGCATCAACGTCTCGCCCTCGGCAAAGCTCGCCGCGACAGCAAGCACCGGATATTCATCGATCATCGTCGGCGCCCGTTCGGGCGGCACGGTGACGCCCCTCAACTCGGAATAGCGCACCCGCAGATCGGCGACATCCTCGCCGCCTTCATTGCGCGGCTCGAGAACGTCGATCCGGGCGCCCATTTCCTGTAGCGTCAACAAAAGACCGGTGCGGGTCGGGTTCATCAGCACGTTTTCGATTGTAATGTCCGAACCCGGCACGATCAGCGCCGCCACCAGCGGGAATCCGGCCGATGACGGGTCGCCCGGCACAGCGATTGTCTGGCCGGTGAGCTTGCCCTGGCCCTCGATGAAGATGTGGCGCACGCCGCGCTCGTCGGTCTCGACCGACAGATTGGCGCCGAATCCCTTCAGCATTTTTTCGGTGTGGTCGCGCGTCATCACCGGCTCGATGACGGTGGTGATGCCGGGCGTGTTCAACCCCGCGAGCAGCACCGCCGACTTCACCTGGGCCGAGGCCATCGGCACGCGGTAGCTGATCGGCGCGGCATGTTTGGGGCCGCGCAGCGTGATCGGCATGCGGTCGCCGGGCGTCGCCTTCAGCACCTGCACACCCATCTGGCGCAGCGGCTCGAGCACGCGGCCCATCGGCCGGCCGGACAGCGAGGCGTCGCCGATGAAGGTTGTCTCCATGTCATAGGTGCCGACCAGGCCCATGGTGAGGCGCGAGCCGGTGCCGGCGTTCCCGAAATCGAGCGGGCCTTCCGGCTGCAGCAGCGCGCCATTGCCGGTGCCGCGGATCACCCATTCAGCGCCGCGCTTCTCTATATGCGCGCCCATCGCCTTCATCGCGGCGCCCGTGCGCATCACGTCTTCGCCCTCCAGAAGGCCGGTGATGCGGGTTTCGCCGGAGGCGAGGCCGCCGAACATGAACGAGCGGTGCGAGATCGATTTGTCGCCGGGCACCCGTGCTGTGCCTGAAAGCGCTGGCGATTTGCGGGCGGTGGCCGGTTTCTCGGCGGCAGTATGCGACATGGGTTTTCCCTAGGTGAAAAACGCCGGTGGCCGGCCTTTTTCTTGTGGTTTGCGCGGTCTCGTATCACGGCGGACGGAAATGGTCATCCCCCTGCAGGAGGTCGCTCGAGGTGGGGATTTGAGACCTTGGCTTTAGGCTTTGACAGCGCCGTAAACTGTGGTTATGGGGACCAAACTTTCATCGACGAGGCTTGCTGTGGCAAAACCCGAACTTGGCACCAAACGCATCGACCCCGAGACGGGTCAAAAATTCTACGATCTGAACAAGGATCCGATCGTCTCGCCCTATACCGGCAAGAGCTATCCCCGCACTTATTTCGAGGAAGGCAAGATTGCCGCCCTTGAGGAGGAAGAGGAAGTTGCCGAGAAGGAAGTCGACGCCGAGGAGGAAGAGGGCGTCGAGGTCGTCTCGCTCGAAGAGGCCGACGAGGATGCGAAACCCGACGATCTTCCCGATCTCGGCGATGACGAGGACGATGTGGACCTCGGCGACGACGACGATACCTTCCTCGCCGACGAAGAGGAAGAGGACGACGATGTCGCCGACATGATCGGCGTCGGCGACGACGACGACGAAGTCTGATCCGGCCTCTCACACAGCGCCCGCCGACTTTCGCGGGGTCTTGATAAAAAGCGGCTCTTAAAGGCTTGATATTGACGGAAGGCGGGGTTAGAAGCCGCCTGCACTAACGGCGCGTCTCAACCCGCGCCGGATCTCTTCGCCGGCAACGGCGCCGGTTGACTGCCGGAGTGGGGCCATAGCTCAGTTGGGAGAGCGCTTGAATGGCATTCAAGAGGTCGTCGGTTCGATTCCGATTGGCTCCACCAGTTTTCTCTTTGGGAAATCAGTCTGATTTTGGCCTGCCTATAACTGGCAGGCCCGACAACTCGCGCGGATCCCTGAAAAATTCGCCGTATTCGGCTAGTCTGAGACTGAAAACCCCGGCAACCACCGGGGTTTTCAGCACACTAACTGCTAATAATACCAGCCCCAGACCCAAACACGCCTGCGAAAACACCGTCTGCGCAGACGGCCATATCGCCAGGCACGACGACAGGCCCTTCTCCAAGCCCGCCGCCGGCGCCGCCGCCTGCGGTGCCAGCTCCGATGTCGGACCCGCTCCGCCTGAGTATCCTCATCTTCGAACGGCTCTGTCTCCAGCGCGTCGAGTTCATCGAGGATGCCACTTCTGGCGCTCGGTACGCGGCCACGCGTTGATTGGCCGAACTGCGCTCGCAATGGCTGCTGCCCCAGCAACGCCCAACACTCCTGTCAAAAATAATCGCCGATCCATGGAACCTCCAATTTCAAAGCCAGCGAGACAAGCTCGCAATTGGGAAACAGCGCGGTGGATACAAAAGCAAAGTCAGATGCGTTTAGAGAGGCTTAACGGTCGGTTCCGCGAACATGTTACGGTCCCCGAAGCGATGACTTCGTCAATTCTCGCCATGCCGCATTGCACAATCACGCTGCGTGCGCAAAATGCGGCATGATCCGGAAATCCCTCACCGTCCTGGTGATCGACGAAAACCACATCCGCGCCTCCATCATCGAGGCGGGATTGCGGGAGGCCGGGCATGAGCAGGTCACGGTCGTTCACGATGTTGCGGGAATAGCGCGGCGCATTGCCGAGATCGAACCGGACGTAATCGTCATCGATCTCGAAAATCCCAACCGCGATATGCTTGAAAACATGTTCCAGCTTTCGCGCGTGGTGAAGCGACCGATCGCCATGTTCGTGGACCGGTCGGATCAGGCTTCAATCGAAGCTGCGGTGGAAGCGGGGGTCTCCGCCTATGTCGTCGACGGGCTGCGCCAGGAGCGCGTCAAGCCGATCCTCGACATGGCGATCAGCCGCTTCAACGCGTTCTCGCGGATGGCGCGCGAACTTGAGGAAGCCCGCAGTGAATTGGAGGACCGCAAGGTCATCGACCGCGCCAAGGGCATCCTGATGCGATCACGCGGCCTGTCGGAGGACGCGGCCTATACGCTTCTGCGCAAGACCGCCATGAACCAGAACCGCAAGATCAGCGAAATCGCGCAGAGCCTGGTGACGGCGGCAGGCCTTCTGGATCCCGGAGAGAGTTGAGCATGGCGGCCGAACACCAGATCAACGCAGGTTTCATACCGCTCTTCGACAGCGCCGTCCTTGTCGCAGCGAGGGAGATCGGCTTTGCCGCACGCGAAGGCGTCGACCTGACGCTCAGCCGCGAAACCTCTTGGGCCAACATCCGCGACCGCATCGCGATCGGGCATTTCGATTTGGCGCATATGCTGGGGCCGATGCCGATCGCCTGCAATCTGGGGCTCACCCCGCTCGCCTCCGACACGATCGTGCCGTTCTCGCTGGGACTGGGCGGTAACTGCGTAACGGTTTCGAACACGCTCTGGGCGGGCATGGCCGCGCACGGCGCCTTGCCCGATCTCAATCCGGCGCGGGCCGGCAAGGCCTTGGGAGCGCTGATCCGTGAACGGGCAAATGCCGGTCGCGACCCGCTGCGCTTTGCGGTCGTGCATCCGCACTCCGGACACAATTACGAACTGCGCTACTGGCTCGCCGCCTGCGGCATCGATCCGTCGCGCGAGATAGAAATCGTCATCGTGCCGCCGCCCTTCATGGCCGACGCACTCGCCGCCGGCAGGATCGACGGCTACTGCGCCGGCGAACCGTGGAACAGCGCCTCCGTCGTCGCCGGCACCGGCCATATCGCCACGGTCAAGGCCACCATCTGGAAGACCAGCCCCGAGAAAGTCGTCGGCGTGCGCAAGGCCTGGGCCGAAAAACACCCGCAAGCGCTTTCGGCGCTGCTGCGCGCGCTCCATCACGCCGCGCGCTGGTGCCAGGATCCGGCAAACCGCGGCGAACTGGCCGCCCTGATGGCGCAGCCTTCCTTCCTCGGCCTTTCGCCGGCGCTGCAGATGCCGATCCTGACCGGACATCTTGCGCTGGGCGGCGGCGCGGAACTGACCGTCGAGGACTTCTTTCTGGCTTTCGGCAAGGCGGCAAATTTTCCGTGGAAAAGCCACGCGCTGTGGTTCTACACGCAGATGGTCCGTTGGGGGCAGGTCAAGCACAGCGCTGCCCACATGGCGCTCGCGCGGGACACCTACCGGCCCGACCTCTATCGCGCAGCGCTGAAGCCGCTCGGCGTCGCACTTCCCGGCGCCAATTCTAAGGTGGAGGGCGCGCTGGCGTCTGCCACACCTGTCGGCTCCGCCGGCGCCAGTCTGGTGCTCGGCCCCGATGGTTTCTTCGATGGCCAGATATTCGATCCCGACGAGGTCGACGCCTACATTGCCGGGCAGAAATTGGCGCGCGCCGAAGCCTGATCATTTTCGCGCCATTCTTGTGCATTGCACAAAAATTATGCGTGCAACGGCGCTAATGACCAATCTTTGGCTTGCTCGCCCAACGGGCCAGCGCGCCAATGATTGTGGCATGCCCTTGATCTCATTGATGTTTGTCATCCATTCCGAAACTGGCACGGTTCCTGCTTTGCAATAAGCAGACTCTTTTCGGGTCACGGAACAGGCGTCCAATGGCGGGCGCTACAGGCAAAGCTGCCGCTCAGGTCAACACGCGATCCCGGATGGACGGACGCGCGCGGCCTGGCCGGCGGCTTTTTTTGTTTTGACCGAGCACGGCAATCGACGGCGCTGATCCCAAGCAGTGCCCAACGGGAGACGACGATGACGAAACGCATCAAGACTGAAGCCCCTCTCGAGGGCATGACCCGCCGCAATTTTCTGATGGCAAGTGCTGCCACCGCGGCAACCCTGGCAGCGGCACGCGCGCTGCTGCCGTCTGGCGCCTATGCGGCGCCCGCGGCACCGGAAGTCACCGGCGCCAAGCTCGGCTTCATCGCGCTGACCGACGCGGCGCCGCTGATGATCGCCAAGGAGAACGGCCTGTTCGAGAAATTCGGCATGCCCGATGTCGAGGTGCTCAAGCAGGCCTCCTGGGGCGCGACGCGCGACAATCTGATGCTGGGCGGCGAAGCCAACGGCATCGACGGCGCCCATATCCTGACGCCGATGCCTTACCTGATGCATACCGGCAAGGTGACGCAGAACAACCAGCCGATGCCGATGGCGATCGTCGCGCGGCTGAATTACGACTGCCAGGCGATTTCCGTCGCGCAGGAATATGCCGGCACCGGCGTCGGCCTCGATGCCTCCAAGCTGAAGGACGCCTTTGCGGCCAAGAAGGCCGAAGGCAAGGAGGTGAAGGCCGCCATGACCTTCCCGGGCGGCACCCATGATCTCTGGCTGCGCTACTGGCTGGCTGCCGGCGGCATCGATCCTGACAAGGATGTCTCGACCATCGTTGTGCCACCGCCGCAGATGGTCGCCAACATGAAGGTCGGCAATATGGACGTGTTCTGCGTCGGCGAGCCATGGAACGAGCAACTCGTCCATCAGGGAGTCGGCTTCACGGCCGCCACCACGGGCGAGTTGTGGAAAGGCCATCCGGAAAAGGCGCTCGGCCTGCGCGCCACCTTCATCGACAAAAACCCGAACGCCACCAAGGCGATCCTGATGGCCGTCATGGAAGCCCAGCAATGGTGCGAATCCTTGGAAAACAAGGACGAGATGGCGGCCATCATCGGCAAGCGGCAATGGATGAACGTGCCGACCGCCGACATCATCGGCCGCCTCAAGGGCGACATCAACTATGGCAACGACCGCATTGCCACCGGCACCGACCTCTACATGAAGTTCTGGAAGGGCGGCGTGTCCTATCCGTTCAAGAGCCACGACAGCTGGTTCCTCGCCGAGAACATCCGCTGGGGCAAATTCGCGGCGACCACCGACATCAAGGCGTTGGTCGATCAGGTCAACCGCGAAGATCTGTGGCGCGAGGCGGCCAAGGATCTCGGCGTTGCTGCGGCCGATATCCCGGCGTCGCCATCGCGCGGCGTCGAGACCTTCTTCGACGGCAAGATTTTTGATCCAGCCAACCCGTCCGCCTATCTCGACAGCCTGAAGATCAAGGCATCGGCCTGACGTCGACGGCAAGCGCCGCCGCTGGCGCCGCTTGCCAGTGCTCAAGGAGCTTTTTGCGAAAATGTCTATTCAAGCCATCGAGGACACCAAGGTCAAGGCGTTCCCCGCGCCTGCCAAGCCTGCAGAGGTCATAGCTTTCACCGCCAAGGTGAGGCGCCGCTTCGATCCCGCCGCGATCGCCGGCAAGCTGGCGAGCACGCTGGTGCCGCCGGCCGTAGTCATCATCGTCATGCTCGTCGTCTGGCAGGTCGCCTGCTCGTCGCCCAATGCCAGCTTGCCGCCACCTAGCCAGGTATGGAACGAGGCCTACGATCTGATCGCCCATCCGTTCTTCGACTATGGTCCGCAGGATATCGGTCTGGCCTGGCGGGTGCTGATCTCGCTGCAGCGCGTCGCCATCGGCTTCGGCCTGGCTGCCATCGTCGGCGTCGCGCTCGGCGCTCTGGTCGGCCAGTCGATCTGGGCGATGCGCGGCCTCGATCCTGTGTTCCAGATTCTGCGCACCGTGCCGCCGCTCGCCTGGCTGCCGCTGTCGCTGGCTGCCTTCCGCGATTCCAGCCCGTCGGCGATCTTCGTCATCTTCATCACCTCGATCTGGCCGGTGATCATCAACACTGCCGTCGGCGTCCGCAACATTCCAGAGGATTATCGAAACGTGTCCCGCATCCTCAGGCTCAACCAACTCGAATTCTTCGTGAAGATCATGGTGCCGGCCGCGGCACCTTACATCTTCACCGGCCTGCGCATCGGCATCGGCCTGTCCTGGCTCGCCATCGTCGCCGCCGAAATGCTGACAGGCGGCGTCGGCATCGGCTTCTTCATCTGGGACGCCTGGAACTCGTCGCGGCTGCCCGACATCATCGTCGCGCTCGCCTATATCGGCGTCACCGGCTTCTGCCTCGACCGCCTGGTCGCGGCGGTCGGCGCCTTCGTCACCCGCGGCACAACGGCAAAGTGAGGAGAGGGGCGATGACGGCCTACCTGAAACTCGACCATATCGACAAATCCTTTGCCCGCGGCGGCCAGGTCAGCGAGGTGCTGAAAGACATCCGGCTGACCATCGATAAAGGCGAATTCGTCTCGATCATCGGCCATTCCGGTTGCGGCAAGTCGACCTTGCTCAACCTGATCGCCGGGCTGACGAGAGTGTCCGCCGGCGCCGTCCTGCTCGAAGACAAGGAGGTCGACAGCCCCGGTCCCGAGCGCGCCGTGGTGTTCCAGAACCACAGCCTATTGCCGTGGCTCACCGTCTACGAGAACATCAATCTGGCGGTGTCGAAGGTGTTCGGTTCGATCAGGACCAAGGCCGAGCGGCATGACTGGATCATGCGCAATCTCGACCTCGTGCAGATGGCGCATGCCAGGGACAAGCGGCCCGCCGAGATATCGGGCGGCATGAAGCAGCGCGTCGGCATCGCCCGCGCGCTGGCCATGGAACCGAAGATCCTGCTGCTCGACGAGCCCTTCGGTGCGCTGGACGCTCTGACGCGCGCCCATCTGCAGGATGCCGTGATGGATATCCATTCGAGGCTTGGCTCGACGACGATCATGATCACGCACGATGTCGACGAGGCGGTGCTGTTGTCCGATCGCATCGTCATGATGACCAACGGTCCAGCGGCGACCATCGGCGAGGTGCTTGCGGTGCCGCTGGCCCGGCCGCGCCGGCGCATCGAGCTTTCCTCCGACCGGACCTTCCTGCGCTGCCGCGAGGCGGTGCTGAAGTTCCTCTACGAACGCCACCGCTTCGTCGAAGCCGCGGAGTAAGGCCATGACCGAAAAACGCGTCATCATCTAAATTGGCAATCTGCATCGGCAATGGGCAATCTGCCGCAGTGCACAAATATTATGCTGCTGTGCAAGGCATTCTGACTAATCTTTGATCCGCTGCCGGGCTTGGTCAAAAATTGCGCGGCTGCGGTTCACATTGATTTCATTCGATAATCTGGAGCGCTGTCGAATTGGCACGCTTCCTGCTTTTCAGAATGTAGGGTCCGCAAGGGCCAAGTGACACGGCGTCCAATGGCGGGCGCCACAGGCAAAGCTGCCGCTCAGGTCAATACGCGATCCCGGATGGACGGACGCGCAAAGACCTGACCGGCGGCTTTTTTGTTTTTACACGATCGACGGCGCTGGTCCCAAGCGGCGCCCAACCGGAGACGACGATGACGAAACGGATCGGAACTGGCGCGTCCCTCGCGGACTTCACGCGCCGCGATTTTCTGGCCAGCAGCGCGCTGACGGCGGCACTGTTCACCGCCGCGCTCCTGCTGTTTCCCGTCGGCGCCAAGACGGAAAGCAAGGACCTGACCGTGGCGAGCCCGGTCTCGTTGCACGCACAGATGCCGCGCCGCTGATCATTCACCCACAAACATCCGCGGTGCCTCCCACGCCGCAAACCGGAGCCAGACGTTGACCGCAAATCTCCCAGCCGCGCCCAGCCAGGACAATGCTCCCCGCCAGGCGCTTGTGATGTCCACCATCGCCTTCACCGTCTGCTTCGCGGTGTGGACGATATTTTCAATCATCGGCGTGCGCATAAAGCAGGACCTTGGGCTGAACGAGACGGAGTTCGGCCTGCTGGTCGGCACGCCGATCCTCACCGGTTCGCTCGTGCGCATGGTGCTCGGTGTCTGGACCGACCGTTTTGGCGGACGGCTGGTATACACCGCGACCATGCTTGCGGCGGCGGTCGCGACCTTCCTGCTCGCTTTTGCGCATACCTACGGACAGATGCTGGTCGCCGCGCTAGGCGTTGGGCTCGCCGGTGGTTCCTTCGCCGTCGGTGTCGCCTATGTCTCGCGCTTCTTCCCGGCCGGCAAGCAGGGCACGGCGCTTGGCATTTTCGGTGTCGGCAATGTCGGCGCCGCGGTCACCAAGTTCCTCGCACCGTTCGTGCTTCTCTCCTGGGGCTGGCAGTCGGTCGCGCTGATCTGGGCGGCAGCACTCGTCGTCATGGCCGCCGTCTTCTGGTTCACGACCGGCGACGATCCGGTCATCCGCGAGCGCCGCGCCGGCAAGGCAGCGCCCGCGAGAAGCTTCTTGCAGGAATTCGCGCCGCTCAAGAACCTGCAGGTCTGGCGCTTCGCCTTCTATTATTTCTTCGCCTTCGGAGCATTCGTGGCGCTGTCGCTGTGGTTGCCGCGCTACCTGATCGGCGTCTACGGCTTTGGCATCGCGACCGCCGGCATGATCGGCGCGGCCTATTCGATCCCTGCAAGTATCTTCCGCGCCTATGGCGGCGTGCTTTCCGACCGGATCGGCGCCCGCACCGTGCTCTACTGGACCTTCGCGGTCAGTGCCGTCGCGACTCTCGTTCTGTCTCTCCCCTCGGCAGACTACGTCGTGCGCGGCATCAGCGGGCCGATCGCCTTCCATTTCGAGATCGGTCCGCTCGCCTTCATAGCCGTTGCCTGCGTGCTCGGCTTCTTCATGAGTCTTGGCAAGGCCGCCGTCTACAAGCACATCCCGGCTTACTACCCGCAGAGTGTCGGCGCGGTCGGCGGCGTCGTCGGCATGATTGGCGGGCTCGGCGGCTTTATCCTGCCAATCGCCTTCGGCGCACTCAACGACCTCACCGGCGTCTGGTCGAGCTGCTTCATGCTGCTCTTCGTCATCGTCGCCACCTGCTTTGCCTGGATGCACTTCAGCATCCGGCGGATGGAGCGCGCGGCCGCCGCCGAAGCTTCAGGCCTTTCCTACGCGGCTGAGTGAGACCGGAGTGGATCAGGACATGACCGAAAAACTCGTCATCATCGGCAACGGCATGGCCCCCGGGCGCATGCTGGAGCACCTGCTGGAAAAGGCGCCGGACCTCTACCAGGTCACCATCTTCAATGCCGAGCCGCGCGTGAACTACGACCGCATCATGCTGTCGCCGGTTCTGTCAGGCGAAAAGGATTATGAGGAGATCATCATTCATGGCGATGGCTGGTACATCAAGCACGGGATCACCCTTTACAAGGGCCACAAGATCGTCGCCATCGACCGGCAGGCAAAGACCGTCACCTCCGACCACGGCGTCACCGAGCCCTACGACAAGCTCGTCATCGCCACCGGCTCGGTGCCGTTCATCATCCCGGTGCCCGGCCACGATCTGCCGGGCGTGCTGACCTATCGCGATCTCGACGACGTTCGGGCGATGATGCTGGCCGCGCAGTCACGGGCCAAGGCCGTGGTCATCGGCGGCGGCCTGCTAGGGCTGGAGGCGGCTGCGGGCCTGAACGCGCAGGGCATGGACGTCACCGTGCTGCATGTCATGCCGACGCTGATGGAACGACAGCTCGATCCGGCGGCCGGCTATCTCCTGCAACGGGCCGTCGAGCAGCGCGGCATCAAGGTCATCACCAAGGCCAACACCCAGGCGATCACAGGCAAGGGTAAGGTCGAGCAGGTGGAACTCGCCGACGGAACCATCATCCCGGCGACGCTGGTGGTGATGGCGGTCGGCATCAGGCCGAACGCCGCTCTCGCCAAAGAGGCCGGTATTGCCGTCAATCGCGGCATCGTCGTCGATGCCGGCATGCGCAGCAACGACCCCGACATCTTCGCGCTCGGCGAATGCGCCGAGGTCAACGGCATGGTCTACGGCCTGGTCGCACCGCTCTATGAGATGGCGCGTGTCGCCGCCAGCCAGTTGGCCGGCGACGAGGCCGCCGCCTTCGTCCATTCGGACACGCCGACCAAGCTCAAGGTTACCGGCATCGAGCTGTTCTCGCTTGGCGACTTTGCCGAGGGCGAGGACCGCCAGGAGATCGTGCTGCGCGATGCCGCGGCCGGCGTCTACAAGCGCCTGGTGCTCAGGGATGACCGCATCATCGGCACCGTGCTTTACGGCGAGACGGCGGACGGCGCCTGGTTCAACGACCTCAAGAAGAAGCAGACCGACATATCGGAAATGCGCGACACGCTTATCTTCGGCCAGTCATACCAGGGAGGCGCCTCCCTGGACCCTATGGCGGCCGTTGCAGCCTTGCCGGATGATGCGGAAATCTGCGGCTGCAACGGCGTTTGCAAGGGAAAGATCACTGGCGCGATCACGGCCAAAAGCCTGACCTCGCTCGACGACGTGCGTGCTCACACCAAGGCGTCCGCCTCCTGCGGCTCCTGCACCGGGCTGGTCGAGAAGCTGATGGTGCTGACCATCGGGGACAAATATAATCCGGCCGCGGGGGGGGGGGGGGGGGGGGGGGGGGGGGGGGGGGGCGGGGGGGGGGGGGAGGGGGGGGGGGGGGGCGGGGGGGGGGGGGGGGAGGGGCGGGGGGGGGGGGGCGCGGCCGGGGGGGGGGGGGGCGGGGCGGCGGGCGCGCG